>JBJSXY010000067.1:0-8368 GCA_046086625.1 Pseudomonadota bacterium
CAAGAGTCGCAGGAATGAAGTCTTTTATTAAGCCTGGCTTTAAGAATGATAAAAGTAACGGAGGCATCAAAGAACACCCAATGTTTCCAGAAACTTTTAAAGCTCTGAAAGTTCTGCAGAAGGAAAAACGCTCTGGCCTCATCTTTCAATGGGATGAAAAGCACTTAGAGTACCGAGAAATCCAATCAGCGTATGACAGAGCTTTTAAGAAGCTTGGATTTTCTTACCGAGGCACTCACATCATGAGGCATGGTGGATGTCGAAGAGTGTACAACGAAGAAGGCGGCGACTTAGCCGTTGCTCAACAGCTTCTTGGAAACTCAGACTTGAAATCTACTCTGGTGTACGCACAAAGAAGTGCTTCAGCTCTCACAGAAGTGGCAGCAAAACAGTGGAGAGAAGAAGAAAAAGTAACCGAGACTGGTGATAAGTGGTGATAGAAAAACCGAATGAGTAAATAACCCAATGATATCAATAACTTAAAATCGAATGGTCGGGGCGGCGGGATTCGAACCCACGACCTCTTGGTCCCGAACCAAGCGCGCTAGCCAACTGCGCTACGCCCCGTTGAGTGATTGCATTCGAAGAGCAGGGAGGAAAGTTCTATTGAAATTTTCTTCCGCTTTTCCTTTGAGCTCGATGAGCTGTTTTCTTAAAACTTCTTTCGCGATCTCCAGTTCATTGTCGGTTGCAGTCGGTGAAATTGAAATCGGCTCTCCGTAAATCGCAACACATTTTGAAAAAGGTAACGGAAGGTAGCACTGGTTCCAAGCTTTTTTAAAAACAAATCGTTTCTCTGCTGAGCCCACAACGGGAATAATGGCCTTTCCCGTCTTCTGAGCCAATGCCAAAATCCCGGGCTTAACTTCATAAATGGGCCCTCTGGGACCATCCACTGCAAGAGAAGTGTGGGAATCTGTTTTTGCTACAAAATCTAGCAGTCCTTTGAGTCCGCCCGCTCCGCCCTTCGAGCTAGAACCTCTCACTACTTTGAAGCCCATGATTCGAAGCACCCACTTCATGAGTTCCCCGTCTTTACTCCTACTTGCCATGGCGGCCATGCCGGTAAATTGGCCTAGTCTTAACATCAAAAGCTCATCTCCATGCCAGTGGGCATAGAGCTTTCCATTCCCCTGAGGTTGAAGGTCTACTCTTCCCAGAACTTTCATTCGCCAACTCAGTGAAAGAAGCCAGTAGAAGCTCGCAATGAGTGCAGCTTTTAAAATAGTCAAAAATGAAGTGAGCACTGTGGGTTAGGGCTTAACAAACAATCTAAACCACGTAAAGAAAAACGGTAACGCGATGGGCTATTTGAGGGCTTGTGAAAGGTCAATCGATGGGGCCAAACACCCGATAAGGAGTTTAACGAATAAGGAACTTACGATGAAAAATCCGTCCACTTTGCAGGCTCTTCTTACTCAATCTTTTGAAGCTGAAAGAAGCTTGCGGAATTTTTCTGCCGTTGCATCTCAAGAGCTCATCACACTCCTTGCTTCCGTTATAGGGGATCTCAATACTTCTCCTTCGGTGGATTCCGCAAAAAAATCTTTGGAACGCGCTATTTTTCTCAGTAGAAATCTTCGATATTTTTCCTCCGGATCCCGTGCCGATTTTGCTCTGACTGATCTGTCGCAACTTATCTTTGATTGTGTTCATTCATGTGAACCTGAATTTAAGAAAAGAAACATCGCCTTAGAGGTCAAAGTAGAAGCCCCTGTTTTTAGTCAGGTGGATGCTTTGGCTTTTGAACAGACGATCTTAAACTTGCTCGACTTTGCAATTTCTCACTCAGAGTCTGGAAACCGTGTGAGTTTTACTTTGCAACTGATGGATCAAAACCTTCAGGTCATCTTGAAACTGGAAAAAGCATGGCAAAACGATACCTCAGACAATACGCCCCTAGAGCCCTGTACTTTAGAAAGTTTAGAGACTCAGAACTTAGCCCTTTTAGGTCTCTACGCGTGTTCCACTATTGTAGAAAGTCATTCTGGAACTTTTCATTGTTTAAAACGAAAAACGGAGGAAACTCGTTTGGTTTTACAGCTTCCTTTTGATTCGGGCCTGAATAAGCCCCACTTACTTCGGGAAAAACGGCGATTTCAACGGGTAAAAGTCGATTTCCCTCTAGTGGTTACCCTGAAAGATGGAAAAAATTTTAAGGGCCGCCTCAACGTATTGAGCACGGGGGGAGGTTTTGCTGCGCTGAGCCATGCGCAGGTGGAGAGCTTGAACTACGACGACCAAGTCAGTTTAGAAATTCAACTCGACGCCGACCATACTCTCTCAATTCCTTTGGCACGGGTTGCCAACACGCATCCAAAAGGCGAAAATTCCGGAGTCGGACTTGAGTTTCTTAAGGTCGATGCAAAAGCTAAAAACCTTCTCACTGCTCTGGTGAAAGCCCACGCAAGTTGAGGTTTTTGATTAAATTAAAAGGCTTTAATTCATGAAGATTTGTTTTGTTGTGCGCTCTTTGTTTTCTCAAATACCTACTTACACGACTACTCACTTGGCCTTTGAAGCTCACCGTCGAGGCCATGAAGTAGTTTACACCACCGTTAACAGTTTCTCCTGTACGGATGACATGCGCGTTTACGCAACTGGCGTTTCATTTGAGGGACTCGAGCTATTTCACCGGCTTGATTTTGTAAGAGCACTTCAGTCAGGGCTCGCTCTTAAAAAAGAAGTGTGCTTGAGTGATTTTGATGTCGTGTTTTTAAGATACAACCCCAATGAATTTGATACCGAAAAAGAACGAGGAAAAAATCCCTCCATTGAATTTGGACGCCTCCTTAAACTTCAAGGCGTGATGGTTGTTAATGATCCAGGTGGACTTTCAAAAGCCGCTAGCAAAATGTATTTATCTGCTTTTCCATCGGAAATTCGCGCTCAAACTCTGATCACTCGAAGTACCGTAAAAGTAAAAAACTTTTTAAAGTCATTAAAGGGCCCCGCAATCATCAAGCCGCTCAGTGGTTTCGGAGGGCAAGATGTGTTTTTTGTGAAGAGTTTGAAAGATATTAATATCAATCAAATTATTTCGAGCGTTAGTAAAAATGGATACGTCATGGCTCAGGAATACTTGCCTGCAGTCAAAAAAGGGGACAAACGAATTCTTCTTCTGAATGGCTATCCTATTTTTGTTGGTAAACAGGCTGCCCTTTATCTTCGGGTTTCTCCGAAAGGAGAAATTCGAAGCAATATGCACATTGGAGGTCGAAGGAAAAAAACAAAACTCAATTTGACTGATCTAAAAATTATCGAGGCTATTCGTCCCAAGCTCATTGCAGATGGTTTGTATTTTGTCGGTATTGACATAGTAGGAGATAAGCTCCTTGAAGTGAATGTGTTTTGTCCTGGAGGAATCAATAACATTAACGAACTTTATGGCATCAATGTCGGCAGAGTGATCATTCAAGATCTCGAGCGACAAGTTCGTTTTCGTCAAATGGGCCTCAGTGTGAAACGAGTCAAGTCCAAAAGAGCTGAGTGGGTGTTCCAATGACAAAAACCGTTTTGCTTTTGTGTGGAGGAAAATCGGAGGAGCATGAGATATCCCTTATCTCTGCAAAATGTCTACTCGATGCTTTGGATAGAAAACTTTTTACTCCTCTTATCGTGGGCATTTCTCGAAAAGGCGTCTGGTACCTCGAAGAAGAAGAAAGTTTTTTCTTGGGCGAATTTCGCGCAGATAAAATTAAGCTCAATGAAAATCGGCCCCAAGTGGCTTTGATTCCGTTTCTATCTGGCAACGGGAAAGGACAACTTCTCTGCGAAGGCCAAACTCTCGGCTTTGATGTTGTGTTTCCCATTTTGCACGGTCCTTTTGGCGAGGACGGCACTCTCCAAGGGTTACTCGATTTAATGGGCGTTCCTTACGTGGGTTCAGGGTGTGCCAGTTCAGCTAATTGCATGGACAAAGCCATTACTAAACGCCTCTGCCAAGGCTCTGGAATTAAAGTAGCTCCGTTTGTGGAGCTCAAAGCAATGTCTGACCTGAACTTGCAATCAAAAGCTATTGCCAAGTTAACTTATCCGCTTTTTGTAAAGCCCTCTCGTATGGGTTCCTCTGTGGGGGTATCCAAAGTCACCCAACCAGCTCTTCTTCATACAGCTGTAAACCAAGCTTTTGAATTTGATTCTAAAGTTATCATCGAAGAGGGAATTTCGGGGCGAGAAATTGAGTGTGCCGTTTTAGGAAATAGTGAAAAAGCAGAAGTGGCTTTGCCAGGAGAGATCATTCCCAACGCTGAAATTGGTTGGTATTCCTATGAAGCCAAATACCTTCTTTCGGAGGGGGCTAAGACCCAAGTTCCGGCCGATTTAAGTCCTGAACTCCTGAAACGGCTTCAATTAGAAGCCCTTAAAATCTTTCAAGTGATGGATTGCAGCGGTCTTGCTCGAGTGGATTTCTTTTTAGAAAAAGGGACTGACGAAATTTATCTAAATGAGGTAAATACCATGCCGGGATTCACGCCCATTAGCATGTATCCAAAAATGTGGCAGGCTTCCGGTTTGAGTTATGGGAAATGTGTAACCCAGTTATTAAATTTAGCGCTTAATAAAAAATTATGAAATCAAAAGAACCTATTTCATCAAAAGAACGACACCAAAGAAGAACTACCTTTCTTTCACAAATTAAAGGAGGTGTAGCTGTGTTATTTGCTGCGCCTCATGTGATTCGAAATAATGACGTCTATCACTCCTACCGGCAGGACAGTAATTTTTATTATCTGACGGGACTTGAAGAACCTGAAAGCATGTGTCTTCTTAATCCGCAGAGCAAAAAACCCTTCACTTTGTTTGTAGAACCTAAAGACAAATTAAAAGAACTCTGGGAAGGCCGAATGTTGGGCCTTGAAGGTGCCAAGGAAAAAATGGGTGCAGATGTGGCGCTCTCCTCGAAAGATATGAATGCTTTTGACGACGCAGTGATTGAGGCCCTTCAAGACGCTGATCGACTGTATTACCGCGTGGGGATTAATGCGCTTCAAGATCAAAGAATGTTTTTGTTGATGGCAAGAGCAGCTAAAAAACTGGGAAGAACGGGTCGATCTCTTTGGCCAATTTGTGATCCGAGTGAAATTATCGGTGAAATGAGGCTTGTAAAATCCGCTTCGGAAATTACTTGTTTGCAAGTCGCTGCAAACATTACAGCTCAAGCGCACACAGAGGCCATGAGATATTGCAAACCTGGTATGTACGAATTTGAGCTTGAAGCGGCTCTTTTTCATAGTTTTCGAGCGGCTGGAGCGGGGCGATTAGGTTACGGCTCGATTGTGGCCTCAGGAGAAAACGCCTGTGTTCTGCACTATGTGAATAATGATCGAAAAATGACTGAAAAGGATCTGATCCTCATTGATGCTGGGGCTGAGTTTGAGTACTACACAGCTGATATTACCCGATGTTTTCCAGTGGGGAATCGATTTAGTCCCGAGCAGAAAGAGGTCTACCAGTCGGTCCTTCTAGCTCAAAAAGAATGTGTAGCGATGGCTCGTCCGGGAAGAACCCTAAAAGAAATTCATAATCATGCAGTAGAAGTTCTCACGGAGGAATTAAAGCGCCTCAAGATTTTAAAAGGAACTTCAGCAAGCCTCATTAAGAGCGAAGCCTACAAACCTTATTATCCCCATGGGACGGGCCATTGGTTGGGAATGGATGTGCATGATCTGGGGCGCTACTATGAGGAGACCTATTCCAATTCAAGAAAATTGAAAGCTGGGATGGTTTTTACCATCGAGCCTGGTTTGTACTTTGGTCTTGAATCAAAAGCTCCCTCGAAATTTAAAGGGATTGGCGTTCGGATTGAGGACGATGTGCTTATCACGGAAAAAGGTCACCAAGTGTTGACCAGCGCAGTTCCGAAGGAAATTGAAGAAATCGAGTCTTTGCGAGGTTAATTGTCTTAGCCCGTATTCTGGTTCGTACACTGCCTGTCGAAACACTGGAACAGCGTCTAATCAAAATTTGTCCCCGTTTACTGAAGGACTTGACCCCCGCATTGCTCACACTCAGTGCGCTATTTAAAAGTGTTGGAACTCGTTTTGCAGCTCTACCGCTCTGACTCATACCAGTTCTTGATTAGTTGGAGTGATTATGCGCCAATTTTTAATAGTTGTTCTGTCTCTTTCGATGTTGGGAGTTTTTGAAAGACCAGCCGAAGCGGGCTTGTTCTTCAGGCGTGGGCCTATTCGTCGCTTACTCTTTGGGCCTTTTAGACGACGTATGATTCCAAGAATGTTTAGACGAGGACCGTGCAGAGGGTGTGGACCTCGCAATTTCGTTAACCCGAGAAATTTCTGTGGGCCTGGAGTCCATGGTGGGAGATGCGGGTTCAATGATTTTAGATTTCGTGGAAATCAGTTTGAATCTAATTTTTTGCCGGGAGGGGTTGATCCGAGATTTAACCGTTTTTCTAATCCATTTTCAAATGGCAGCAACTTTTTCCCAAACAGCTTTGACGATTTCCGAAATAGAAACTTGGGGCGTGGGATTACTCCCGTGAGCCGTTTAATTGACGAGCCTCAATCAAGCTTTGAAAAGCAATTTAGAAGCGGTCTGTTACCCAACTTCGATAATATTCGTTCCAAGTCTTGGTCGGGACAGTGCGAACTGGAAAACGGCAGAAAAGCGGCTTTCGATTTAGATCTGTCTGACGAATCAGTAGAATCTGTTAAAGAAAATGGACTCCATTTCCCTCAAACTGCACAACTTGGCTATTTGGTTCGAACCAATGCAGATGCAAGCAAGCTCTTTGTGAGAGTGGATTCTTCAGCGGCAAGCCCCAGGTTTTGCGTGTTAGACAAAAACTAACTAGTCGGGATTTTCATTCATGGGCAAAAGCAGCTCAGATTCCGGATGTTCGGTATTTGAGAGGAAATAAGACGCATCTGTTTGATGCACTTTTTTCTCTTCGATTCTGCTCAAAAGATAATGATTGAGTTCAGTGAACGAAAGTCCTGGTGGAACGTTCACTGGAGCCGTTAGCAAAAGGGATTCGGGAATAATCGATTCCCCTCGTTCGATCAATCTCTGCACATGTTCTTTGGCCCATTGAAAATCTTTTTGGCCATTAGTCGAAAAGGAATCGATGGATCGAAGAAGATTTTGGGGGACTTCAAAAATCGAAATTTGACTAGATATCGAAGCAAGAATTGCTTTCTCTATTTCATCATGACGGACAAAAGCAGCCCAAGTAATTCCTTGTGAATCCTCGTAGAAAGATAGAACATGAATGGGAATTATTCCAAGTCCCATATCGATTACAAAGTTTTGATTTCGACTGCTCTCGTAGCTAAAACCGGCCTTGATTTCTGAAAGTGGAACTGTTTTTGAACTGGTAATGATCTTTTTAGAAATAACTCGATGTTGAGAGTTTCTTTCAAGTTCCTGAAACAAAACTTTAACTCGAACATCCATCGGGCTTTTCTCTTGAGTGACAATAACCAGATGCGATGGGTGAACTAAGATAAGTCCTCCCGAACTTCGACAAACAGCTTTAGGAAAGCCATTAAAAACGGTGAGGAGCTCATTGGTGATGTGACTAGGGAGTTTTCCTGGAGAAACTAATTGCCCCCGCTCATCAAAGACCATGAGTGCCGATTTATCTGCGTTTTCCCCGTCTGTTCTGATGTAATACCTAGATGTTCCAAATTCCGACAGCATCGTTAGCCCCTTGTTGGGGTAAAGATTGCAAGCGCTATGCCCCTAGAAAACCTAATAAAATCAAGGCCTACTCAATGCAATGTTGGGGGTGGTAAAGACAGATGTATACAAGCTGGTCACAGGGGCCTACTCAAGTAAGCCCCCCATGAGAAAGGAACTTAATTTGCTTCAACAGCAACTTCTGGCAGCAATACGGGCACAGCTAAGTTAGCTGCAGAGTTATTAACAAAATCAATCAACGATTTTTCATCAAAACCCTGATAAGCCCGATTATCTCGAATAATCAGTGGTCTTTTGATGAGATTCGGATCTTTCAGCATTAAACGAATGGCTTCATTCTTAGTCGTTCTTCGCTTTCCAAGGTGATTGTCTTTGTAAGTGGTGCTTCTTTGATTGAGGCTTGCGTAAATATTTTCTGCCTTAATAACTTTTTCCAAAAGGCTTCGTGGGGGCGGTTCATGAACGATATCTTTGAGCTGGTACTTCACCCCTTTTTTATTCAAAAAGGCGATAGCTTTCTTGCATTGAACACAGCTTTTCTTCGCGTATAGAACAATTTCTCCCATTGCGTACTCCTTCGGGCGTTAATTGTGAGACGGGCTTTTTAGCACAAGGGGTGGGGTTGCCACAAGGTTCTTGTCGAAAAAACGAAGTTTGAGGCTAAGAAACAAGAGACATTTTTTGCTAGTTGAGAAAATTTTCA
>JBJSXY010000068.1:0-4243 GCA_046086625.1 Pseudomonadota bacterium
GTTTCGAGGCGTTGTGGTCTTTTTCGTAGTCTGCACTGACCATAAAAGTTACTCTCAGAAAATCGCCACTCTCATCGTTGGAGGATTTGAAACGAATTGAATTCTCATCCAGCTTCACATTCAATCGCTTGCCAAGCACTACGATATTAACTCAGGAAAAATAGAGCTGGAGAACATGAGACCTTGAGAATCACCCCCGGCCCTGCATTTGTAACTTATTGATTTATTTTGATTAAATTTGGTTGCGGGGGGAGGATTTGAACCTCCGACCTTCGGGTTATGAGCCCGACGAGCTACCAGGCTGCTCCACCCCGCGTCAAAATTGGTAGGGCTGCACACTACGAAATCCCCCGGGGCCTGTCAATCTTTTGGGAACCCCTGCTATACTAGCGCCTTATTTGAACTTTTTTCGAAGGAGAAATGAACGTGAAACGAACTTTATCAACTGCGTGTTTGATTCTTTTAGGAGTCACTTTATCAGGCTGTGGAATTCAAGCACTTCCAAAAGCTCAGAACAATGTCGATGCCGCCCTTGCTGAAGTCACTAATCAATACAAACGACGAGCTGATTTAGTTCCAAATCTTGTGAACACCGTGAAGGGGTTTGCAAAACAAGAAGAAACGGTTCTCACCGAAGTCACTAACGCTCGAGCAAGAGCCACCAGCATTACTTTGGATCCAAAAAACATGAAAGCTCAAGATTTGGAAAATTTTCAAAAAGCACAAGGAGAACTGGGGAAGTCTTTAGGGCGGCTTCTGGTGGTGGCTGAAAATTATCCCCAATTAAAATCCGATGCGAATTTTCGTGATCTTCAAGCGCAGCTTGAAGGAACAGAGAATCGAATCACGGTAGCTAGAAATCGCTATATTGATTCCATTAAAGAATTTAACAATCTGGTTACGGTTCCACCTTACAGCTGGACGAATTCTTTATTTTATCACTATGAGAAAAAGCCTCAGTTCGCACTCGAAGGTGCGGAAGCCACTGAAGCGCAAAAAGCTCCGGAAGTGAAATTCTAATTGAAGACGTTCGTTCTTGCAGTCTTAGTGATTTGGGGGAATTGGGCGTATAGCTTTTCCATTCCCCCCTTCACTCAGCCTGTCATCGATCAGGCTGATATGATTGATTCCCGAACCTACTCAGTGCTGAGTCGGGAGCTCCTCTCCGTCTACCAATCTGGAGGTCCCCAAATAGGGATCCTTACAATTCCTGGTCTCGAAGAACAAACCATCGAAGAGCGAGCTATCCAAGTTTTTGATGAATGGAAAATTGGAAAAAAAGGGAAAGATAATGGAGTTTTGATTCTCATCGCAAAAAAAGAGAAAAAAATTCGAATTGAAGTAGGCTATGGACTTGAAGGAGATATCCCCGATGCATACGCGAAAAGAATTATTGAAGATGTGATGCTTCCTCAATTTAGAAGGGGGCAATTCACAAACGGTATTGTACTCGGAGTCCAGCAAATTTCTCATTTGGCCCACGTAGATCTTCAAAAAATACCAAATCTCCCATCAAAACGAGTTAGCGTGGCAACCCTTGTGTTTTGGGTGCTTCTTATTTTTTTGATCTGGATCAGGCTTGTGTTTCTTAAGGCTCGAGTTCACGGTTTTGTCAGAGGACCCCGAGGCCCCTATGATGGAGGTTGGGGAAGTGGCGGAGGCTGGGGCGGTGGATTTGGCGGTGGTGGTGGTTCTTGGGGTGGCGGCGGCGGTGGATTTGGCGGTGGTGGTGCATCAGGAGGATGGTAATATGAAAAAAATTGAAGAAGCGGTCAGAAAAGCAGAATTAAAAACTTCGGGTGAAATTGTTCCGATAATCTACGACAAATGCTCCAATACAAGTTTTGTGTTTCCCTTGCTGTTCTTAGTCTTGTTTTTTTTCTGGCATTCCGTTCAAGATAGTTTTTTTCCAGTTAATTACTGGGAAGGAAATCTTTTTCTTCAACTGGGACTCCCGCCGATTCTGACAGGGTTCATCGCTTATGCTCTCTCTCGCTCTCGCTTTGTCCAGCGTCTTTTGGTTCCCAGAAGTCGACGAGAGAAAGTCATTCAAGATAGAGCCGAGCTTGAGTTTTATCGCTGTGGCATTTCTAACACTCAAGGAAGAACGGGGATTCTTCTTTTTGTCTCTCTCATGGAGCGCTATTCGGTGGTGTTAGCTGATAAAGCCATCAACGACAAACTTCCTCCAGAGACTTGGAAAGAAGTTTTAGAAATACTCAACTCTCAAATGAATGAAAAAGATTTAGAAAAAGGCTTTGTTCCGGCAATTGAAAAATGTGGGGAGCTTCTAGCAAATCATTTTCCAAGAGATCCTAAAGATACGAACGAACTTCCTAATTATCCGATTCTAAGACAGGACTATCAGTAACGATTTCTTGTGGGATAACGGCTTCTTCAGTTGAAGCTTCAGCCGCCATTTCTTTCAGATTCTCTTCAAGCCTTCCTTCAGGACTTAAGTCAGCTGGGGTTTCTCCCATGTGTAAATCATTATAGGAAACCGTCCTTTTTCTTCTGCGATAAGGAGTTGTTTCTTGGAAAGCTCTTAAAGCTTCTTGATTTGCGTGAGCTACTTCTGCGTGTTCTTTCGATTCATAAACTTCATCTTGAGATCTATCTGCTGTGTTGATGAGATTACCGATTTCATCAAGCCCGTGTTGCAAATCTAGATTTCCCACTTCTTCTTGATCTACCAATTCCTCGGTAATGAAACGATCTAGACCCTTTTCCAAAGTCTTAATCGGATCTTCTGTGTCCCCCTGAAGCTGTTGCAGTTCACTTAGAGGAGGCAAGTGAGCTAAGTCTTCAAGTCCTAAAACTTCTAAAAATTTGGGTGTTGTTGCGTATTGAACTGGGCGTCCTGGGACTTCGGCCTTGCCAGCCATCTTAACAAGACCCCGCTCCATGAGAGTTCGCAAAAGATGAGAGCTATCAATTCCACGTACCGCATCGATTTCAGCACGTGTCATGGGTTGTCGGTAAGCAATAATGGCCAAAACTTCCAGCGAAGAACGACCCAATCGAAAAGGTTTTGTTTCTAGAAACTTTCTTACCCATTCAGAGTTTTGTGCTTTTGAGGTAAATTGATAGCCGCCTTGAGCTTGTCGAAGTTCAAATCCGTAATCAGATCCTTCGTAGCGTTTTTGGATAAATTGAATGGCTTCTTCAATATCTTCTTTACGTGGATTTAAATCAGAAAAAACCTCTAAGAACCGAGCTACTGAAACCGGTTTGTCGGCTGCAAACAGAATCGATTCAATGGCTGTTGTAATACCGTTAATTTCCATACGTTCTCTCCGCTTAATACTGATCCAAGAGACCTACATTCAATTCTCGTAATTCTTTTACTTTACGAACCTGAATGGGCCCCAGCTGTTCTGCTTGAATAATTTCAATAAATTTCAATTTGGCTAATTCTAAGAGTGCTAGAAAAGCCACAATGATATCTCTCACGTGGCGTTCTTCTTTAGCGGGTAACAGCTGTTCAAAGCGAACCACTTCTTCTTGCTCCAGAAGCTCTTGAACTTGACTGACTTTTTCCTTGATAGAAGTTGGATCCACCGAAATCTGCATCGGTGGCTTTTGCGTTCTGTCGTTTGCAATTTTAAGGCATAAAAGAAGTTGGAACGGATCAACTGATTCCAGTGGCGCATCCATCAACGACTCAACAGGCATGATATCGGAAATCGCAGTAGCACTTCTGGGATAAAGCTCCCGTCCCAGCCAAGGCTTTTGATCAATTTCTTCCGCTGCCTTTTTAAACTTTTCATATTCTAAAAGCTGAGCCACTAGAGGCAGGCGCGGATCTTCCTCCGCTTCGTCGCCTCCTTCCCTAGGAAGAAGCACAAGCGACTTCATGAACGTGAGCGTTGCTGCCATCACCATGAACTCACCGGCAATGTTCACATCAATTTGGCGCATGAGTTCCAAATGCTCTAAGTAAGTCTTACAAATTTTTGAAATCGGAATATCGTAAATATTGATTTGTTCTTTGCGAATGAGGTGCAAAAGCAAATCAAGAGGGCCCTCAAAAACTGGCAGAGTGATTCGATAATCGTCTTTGTTTGCAGAATCGCTGCGGGTAGGGCTGTCCCCCACCGTTGGCATCATGGCAGCATCCAAAGCCACCTTGGCATCTAATTGAGCACTTCCCCCCATTTGAACCATGAGGGATTTATACCATTGGTCGGTGGGTTAGGCTATGTGAACTTTATCGATTACTACCCGGCCAAAACCCCATAAC
>JBJSXY010000069.1:0-3900 GCA_046086625.1 Pseudomonadota bacterium
TCATGGGGGACACTTGACCCATGGGCATCCTGTTAATTTCTCGGGTCTTTTGTATAAAGCGATCCATTACGGAGTTCGTGAAGATAATCAACTCATCGACTACGATCAAGTAAGGGAAATAGCGAAAGAACATCGCCCTAAGATGATTATCGCAGGCGCAAGTGCTTATCCCCGAATTATCGATTTTGAAAAGTTTGGAGCCATCGCCAAAGAAGTGGGAGCCCTCTTATTAGTAGATATGGCTCATATCGCCGGACTTGTAGCAGCGGGACTCCATCCCTCTCCAGTTCCCTATTCTGATTTTGTAACCAGCACGACGCACAAAACACTCCGGGGCCCACGTGGCGGAATTATTTTATTCAAAGAGCCCTGGCGACAGAAAATTAATAGTCGAATTTTTCCTGGAATTCAGGGGGGACCGCTCATGCATGTGATTGCGGCGAAAGCAGTCGCTTTTAAAGAAGCTTTGGAGCCCGAATTTAAGCAATATCAAAAACAAGTCTTATTGAATTGTAAGGCCTTGGCCGAACACTTGATGGCAAATGGTTTTCAATTAGTCAGTGGCGGGACTGAAAACCACTTATTACTCATTGATTTGCGAAAACAGGGACTAACAGGTTAGGATGCAGAGGCTCGACTCGATCGAGCTGGGTTAACTGCTAATAAAAACACAGTTCCTTTTGAGACCACCTCAGCTTTTGTGACCAGCGGAATTCGGATGGGAACGCCGGCTGTAACTACTCGAGGGCTTAAAGAGGGAGATATGAAGTGGCTTGCGGGCGCAATTCGACGAACCCTTTTAGAAGGAACTGATACAGTGATTGAGGAAGTGCGAGGAGAAGTAAGAGAAATCTGTAAGCGATATCCTATTTATTCTCAAGTCGATGCATGAAAAGTAATAGAAGAAAAGCTAGAGAAGACGCCCTTCAAATCCTTTACCAATTAGATTTGAACAATCAACTCACCATTGAAATGGCTTTGAATCATTTTGAAACATTGTATTTGCAAAATCAAAACGAGCTAGATCCGTTTACAAGACGTTTAGTGGTGGGGGTAGGGGAAAAAGTGATTGAGATAGACCAACAGTTAGGTGAGATCTCCTCTCATTGGAGGCCCGATAGAATGGCCGCCGTAGACAGAAATATTTTGAGACTAGGCGCTTATGAAATCTTATTTTGTGATGACATTCCAGGAACTGTTACGCTCAATGAGATGGTGGAAATTGCTAAAGAGTTTGGAGCAGAAAACACGCCTGCGTTTGTAAACGGAGTTTTGGATAAGTTAAAAGACAAATTTCCCAGCCAGACTAAGGCTCAGTAGTTTTTTTATTTTGAGGAAACACAGAAGATAAATTATGCGACGCTGAGATGCCTTCAACGTTTAGGTACTCGTCACGAAGCGTTCAATTTCAGCAGCGGTTTCTTCCAATGCTTTATTCGTAACATCAAAAACCGGCCACCGTCGGTGTTGTCGATAAATTTGCTTACAATAATCAATTTCCAATTCTACTTGTTCTGGATCAGCGTAGGAGCTGTTCGGGTCTTCACCCATTTTGAGCAGACGTTCTCTTCGAATGCGAACTAGAGCTGTGGGTTCAATGATGAGCCCCACTATTTTTCGTTGATCGGTCTTAAACAAACGCTCCGGTAAAGGAAGTCCGCGAACAACTGGGACATTAGCTACTTTCCAACCCTTGTAGGACAAATAAATGGAAAGAGGGGTTTTACTCGTTCGGGAGAGACCCACCAGAACAATGTCTGCCATTTCAAGGTTGTCGGGGAAACGACCGTCATCATGTTTAACGGTAAATTCAATCGCTTCAATTCTCTTGAAATAAGATTCATTTACCTGGTGGAAAAGCCCAGGTTCTCCCTTTTGATTTTGTGTAAAAAATTGCGAAAGTAAATTAAGCAACGGGCCTAATAAGTCCACAGCTGGCACAATGAACGTCTGAGCTGTTTTTTCAACAAACTCGCGCAACGTTTTGGTGACAATTGTGTAAACTACTACACCCCGTTTGTTTTGGGCTTCTTCAAAAATGGCGGTCACTTGGGGTTCAGTTCGAACATTCTTGTATCGGACAATTCTTAAATCTAATCCGGAGTATTGGACCAAAGCAGCTTTGATAATGAGATCGGCAGTTTCACCTGTTCCGTCAGAAACAATGAAAAGAGTTAAAGAGGATTTATTCATGGTTGTTTGTCTTAATTGTGACCCCTGGTTTGTCTAAAAGGCCAAGCCAGTTGGCAGTCGATCTCATGACACGAATATGAAAGTGAGCGCCTTCCTCTAAATAATCCTTTTTTATGACTTTTGAAAACTCATGAATTTGTGATTGAAGCCACGGTTCACTATAGGGAACAGTTAATTCAAGATCCATCATGTCTCTTTCAAAGTAGCCAAAAATGGATTCGCGGAGCCGACGCATATCGGCCGGTCTAAAAGCCGAAACAGATACACAATCGATGTACTTTCTTTCTAATATTTTTGGGAGAAAAATTTCTTTAACCAAATCAGCTTTGTTAAACACTAGAAATGTTGGCTTGCTTCCGGCTCCTATTTCATCGAGCACGTTTTTTGTGACCTCCATCTGTTCCAGAAAAAAAGGAGAAGACATATCCACAACGTGAAGCAAAACATCGGCTTCTAGGACTTCTTGAAGCGTCGAACGAAACGAAGCCACCAGGCTATGGGGAAGCTTATCAATAAAACCGACCGTATCACTTAAAAGAATAGGAGGACGAGTTTTTGGATCAATAATTCGGACAGTTGAGTCGAGAGTCGCAAATAACCGATCGTCAACATACACGTTGCTGTGAGTGAGGTTGTTCATTAGGGTCGATTTACCCGCGTTGGTATACCCTACGATAGCCACTCTTAGAAATTTGTCTCTATGCCGTCTCTGAACCGAACGATCCTGAGCTTGATGGGCAATTTCGGCTTTCAATTTTGAAATTCGACTTCGGATCATGCGTCTATCTAATTCAATTTGTTTTTCCCCCACTCCCTTAAGACCGATCCCGCCACGCTGTCTTTCCAAGTGAGTCCATTTCCGAGTAAGGTGGGTAGATAGATATTCCAACGTAGCCAATTCAACTTGATTTTTTGCTTCTTTAGTTCTTGCGTGTTTGGAGAAAATATCCAAAATAATCCCCGTTCGATCGATGACTCGACAGTTGAGAACTTTTTCTAGATTTCTTTGTTGAGTACCGGTGAGTTCCTGATCAAAAGCTACTAAGTCGCACTCTTTTTCCTTTAGCAGAACACCAATCTCTTCTGCTTTTCCTTTTCCAATAAATAAAGATGGGTCGGGTTTTAATCGGCGTTGAATAATGGTTTCAACCACTCTACCGCCTAAAGTTTGTATTAATCGATCGAGTTCATTAAGGGAGCTTTCTACTTCATCGAGTGTGTCATTGCGAAATTGAACGCCTACACTGAGTACATTCTCAGTTAACTCCGAGGAGATGGTATTACTTCTTCGTTCCAAAAAAGAGCTCATGCGTGTTTCTTAACCTATCAGTTTTTCAAGAGAAATGCGATCTGTTAAGGTAATGTCATGAAATTGAAACTCAGTGTTTTTGTTTGGGGAGTCGTTTTTTCATGGTCTTGTATTGGGTTTGGAGAAAGGATTTGTGGAGAAGCGAAGATCGTAGGAGGAACTTCCTGCTCCACTCTCAGGGTTCAGTTTAATTTGGATTCTTGTGGAGGGACTAAACAGGAAGCTCAAGTCGAATGTGAAGTCGATAGGGCCAATGCCTTAGTCATGACGGACGCTCATACGTATCATATTCCTTTGAGAGAAATCGCTCCCGGAGTATGGACGCTGGTTGGAAATATAAGAGAATACCCTAAAAAATGGAAACCGGAGAGTGGAGAACGGGGCCCAATCGTGTTTCG
>JBJSXY010000070.1:0-5764 GCA_046086625.1 Pseudomonadota bacterium
AAGCTGCTCCAGCAATGCTCGGGCTCAATATTGGTGTTCCGGCTCCTATGGCATTCTTTTCATTTGGGGGAGCTAAAGAATCCTTCTTTGGAGATGTCAAAGCGCATGGCACAGCTTCGATGATGTTTTTCACCGACACCAAAGTAACCATTAGCCGTTGGAATAAGAATTCAAATATTTGGTAAATAAATGAATAAAGTCATCATCAGAAACGGAACAGTTGTTACTGCTACAGATACTTTTAAAGCAGATATCTTGGTAGAAGGAGAAAAAGTTACCGCTATTTCTCACCAATTAAAAGAAACGGCGCCAAAAGAAGTCGACGCTTCTGGATGTTACGTATTTCCGGGAGGCATTGATGCCCACACACATCTGGATTTACCTTTCATGGGAACTTCTTCCAGCGATGATTTTGAGACAGGTACTTTAGCTGCTCTTCACGGGGGTACGACCACCATCATCGATTTTGCTTTTCAAACTCCGGGCAAATCTTTGAAAGAAGGGCTTGATGAATGGCACCAAAAAGCGAGAGAAAAAGCTGTGGGAGATTATGCTTTCCATGTAGCTGTGGTCGATTTTAATGACAAAACTCGTTTGGAAATTAAAGACCTCATTGAAAAAGAAGGAGTAACCTCATTTAAAACCTTCATGGCCTATAAAGGCGCGCTCATGATTGATGACCGGCAAATGATTGGCCTCATGAATGAAGTAAAAAAGTGGGGTGGCATTGTCACGGTCCATGCAGAGAATGGGGATTTAGCCGACTCTCTCATTCAGATGAATCGGGAAAAAGGAAATAAAGCCCCTAAATACCACGCGCTCTCTCGTCCAGAAATTGTAGAAGCCGAAGCTACGGGCCGTGCTATCGACATTGCGTATGCTGGAAACCATCCGGTTTATATTGTTCACATGACTTGCGAAGGCGCTTTAAATCGAGTGAAAGAAGCTGCTAAACGAAACCAAAGAGTCTTAGTTGAAACGTGCATTCAGTACCTTCTTTTAGATGATACCTATTACGATCGTCCAGGATTTGAAGGCGCCAAGTGGGTGATGAGTCCGCCTTTACGAAAGCCAAAAGACCAAGAAGCGCTTTGGACAAGTCTCGAGCAGGGGCTGGTGCATGTTGTAGCTACTGATCATTGCCCTTTCTGCATGAAACAAAAAGAAATGGGAAAAGATGATTTTTCTAAAATCCCCAATGGAGCGCCGGGAATTGAAAATCGTATGGAGCTTCTTTATTCCGAAGGAGTGGAGAAGAAAAGAATCAGTCTCAACAAATTTGTTGAAGTGAATTGTACGAATCCCGCTAAAATTTTTGGTCTTTTTCCAGAAAAAGGAACCATTGCAGTGGGATCCGATGCTGATTTAGTAATTTTTGATCCAAGAGTGGAACATACGCTTTCAAAAGAAACCCAGCACATGAATTGCGACTATTCCTCTTATGAGGGCTGGAAAGTAAAAGGAAAAGTAAAAACAGTTCTGCTGCGTGGAACAATTGCCATTGAAAACGGCAAAGCCCACATTGGTAAAGGATTTGGAAAGTATTTAAGGAGAAAGAAATGGCAAGAAAAGTAAAAGTTGGACTCATTCAAATGGCAACTAAAGCGCCTGCCGACGCCTCTTGCGAAGAACACCGCAAAGCCATGTTGGAAGCTCATGCAAAATATATTGATGAAGCGGGAAAACAAGGCGTGAATATGCTTTGCATGCAGGAAGTATTTACCGGCCCCTATTTTTGTCCTTCTCAAGACTCCAAATGGTACGGCCTCACTGAAAAAATTCCAGATGGTCCCACTACTAAGTTGATGCAAGAGTATGCAAAAAAACATGGAATGGTGATTGTGGTTCCCATTTACGAAGAGCACATCACGGGCGTTTACTACAACACCGCTGCAGTCATCGACGCCGATGGAAAGTATCTGGGGAAATATCGAAAAAATCATATCCCTCAAGTAAAAGGGTTTTGGGAAAAGTTCTTCTTTAAGCCTGGGAATTTAGGATATCCCGTATTTAAAACAGCATTTGGAAATGTGGGCGTTTATATTTGCTACGACCGGCACTTTCCAGATGGAGCTCGATGCTTAGGGTTAAATGGAGCAGAGATTGTATTTAACCCTTCCGCGACTGTAGCAGGGCTTTCAGAGTATCTGTGGCAATTGGAACAGCCAGCTCATGCAGTTGCCAATGGTTATTTTGTAGCTGCTATCAACCGAGTGGGAACAGAAGCTCCTTGGAATATTGGGGAGTTTTACGGTCAGTCTTATGTCGTGAGCCCTCGAGGAAAAATTTTGGCCAAAGCTTCGCGAGATAAAGATGAGCTTCTTGTCACTGAAATTGACTTGGATGAAGTGAAAGAAGTGAGAGATCTCTGGCAGTTTTTCAGGGACAGACGCCCCGAAACCTATGGACCGCTAACGGAGCTTTAAGATGAGCATGACAACCGATGAGATTTTAGCATTTCGAAAGAAACACTTTCTTGCGACTTCAGTTCACTATTACAAAAACCCTCTTCAGCTTGTAAAAGCTCGAGGAGAATATGTGTATGACTCTGAGGGAAGAGAGTACTTAGATTGTATTGGGGGCATTGTTTGTATTAGTGCAGGCCACAATCATCCCAAGATCAAAGAGCAGATTTTAAAAATGCTGAAAGAAGACGAAATCCAGCACACCTCTCTTCTTTATTTGAACGCTCATCCCGTGGAACTAGCAAAAGAACTTCTCAAAGAAGCTCCGGAAGGAATCGACAGAGCTTTTTTTACAAATTCAGGGAGTGAAGCGAATGAGCTGGCGTTCATGGCTTCTCGACAGGCGACCGGCGAAACGATTGTGATTAATCTTCGACATAGTTATCACGGCGGAACTTCCGCTGCATTGGCGCAATGTGGACATGGCACTTGGAAATTCCGAGGCCAGCCCGCTGCTTTAAATGTTTCGGCCATGGAGCCTTATTGTTATCGGTGTCCATTTGGGAAAAAACCCGATAGTTGTTCTTTGGAGTGTGCAAAAAATGTTGAGACCACGATTCAAACAAGCACTCACGGAAAAATCGCAGCGTTCATTGCAGAACCCGTGATGGGAGTGGGGGGGTTCATCTCTCCTCCAAAAGAATATTTTGAAGAGGTCATTAAAATCGTCCATCGGTATGGCGGTAAGTACATCAGCGATGAAGTGCAAACGGGCGCTGGTAGGACAGGGGAGTCATTCCTCTTTACGAAGGCTTTGGGGATCAAAGCGGATATGGTGACGATGGCTAAAGGTTTGGGCAATGGCGCTGCAATTGGAGCAACGCTCATGAAAACTGAAACTTCCGATACCATGGCCGGAAAACTCTTTTTCAATACGTTTGGCAGTGATCCTTATCAGACCATGCAAGCAAAAGTGACGATGGAGATTATTCGAGAAGAAAAACTTATCGAGAATGCCCAAAAGATGGGGAGTTATCTTCAAGAAGGTATCAAGAGTCTGATGAAAAACCATTCACTGATTGGAGAGGTGCGAGGACGAGGTCTTTTAATGGGCTTTGAACTTGTAAAGAACCGAGATACCAAAGAGCACGCTGTCACTGAAACCGTAACGCTTATGGAGAAGTGCCGAGAAAGAGGAATCCTATTAGGAAAGGGTGGACTTCATGGCAATGTCATTCGAATTGCGCCCCCTCTGAGCATCAATCAAAAACAGTGCGATCAAGTGATTAAAGCGATTGATGAGTGCTTAACCGAAATGAAGAAGGAAGTATGAGTCAGCGTCTTCAAACTGAGTTTTTAGGGTTTGAAATGGAGAATCCCTGGTGTGTCGCTTCGGCGCCACCCACAGCGACAGGTCGGCTCATGGCCGATGCTTTCGAAGCTGGATGGGGAGCTGCCATCATGAAAACCGTAGGTCCAGTTGAAGAACCCATTATCAATGTCGCCCCTCGAATCCAAACCATGAAAAAATGGAATCGAGAAATTGCGATGCAAAACATCGAGCTCATTACGGACCGCCGTTTATCCGTTTGGCTGGATGAACTAAAAACGTTACGAAAACGCTATCCCAAAAAAATGATTATCGGTTCCATCATGGCTCCGGGACACGACATGGATGCTTGGGCGAAGCTCATCGAGTCGATGAATGAAGTCGGCTGTAACGCCGTTGAGTTAAATTTAGGGTGTCCCCACGGAATGCCAGAGCGGGATATGGGCGCTGTCTGCTCCCAAGATGCTGAAATTGTCTACAACATCGTGAGCACTGCTAAAGCGGCCTCCAAAGTACCCATTCTCACAAAACTCACTCCGAATGTGACCAATATTAAAGTAATGGCTCAAGCTGCAAAAAAAGGCGGAACTGATGCCATTACAGTTATTAATACGATCAATGGAATCATTGGAATTGATATTTATAAGCGCCAGCCTCATCTCTCAGTGAATGGGTATACAGCGGTTGGGGGCATTTCAGGAAATGCAGTTAAACCCATGGGGCTTAAGTGTGTGGCTGAATGTAAGCAAGCAACGAGTCTTCCCGTTTCGGCTACAGGAGGAATTGCGAGTTGGTCGGATGGAGTGGAATATTTATTGATGGGAGCGGATCAACTGCAAGTGTGCACGGAAATCATGATCCGCGGTTTTAAAATAGTCGCTGGAATGAATAAGGGGCTTGAATCCTATTTGGATCAAATGGGATTTCATTCTATTAATGAAGCCAAGGGCGAGCTCTATAAGCAAGTGACCAGCTTTGAAACACTTCTTAAAAACTCTTCGAGTGAAAAAGTTCAAGTCAATGAAGAAACTTGCACAGGGTGTAATCTCTGTGTGGTTGCTTGTGATAATGCGGGCTACGATGCGCTTCTTCTTAAAGAAGTCCCTGATACAAAAAGGACCCAAGGAACCAGAAAAGTAGCGGAAGTGATTGTAGACAAGTGCACGGGTTGCAATCTGTGTGTAGCTGTTTGTCCGGTGCCAGAATGTATGAGTCTGTACGATTCGAAAAAGGCATTTCCATATCAGTTACACCCTAGTTACGCAGGGAATACTTTGACATGACATTTCATCTTGTCTCCATTCATGAAAAGAAATCTGAGAGACTTCCCTTTGTCTTGATCCAAATGGAGGCCTTGGAGCGTTTTGTAGGTGAAAAAATAAAAACTCAACGGTTTCTTCTTTCGGAACTAAGCGAAAATAAAATAGAGCAAGCCCCAGCAGATGAGGTGTTTCTTTTCGGTGTGGGAACTTTAGATGAAGAAGATTCGAAAACGGTTTCCCAGTATTTATCCTGTCTATCAGCTCGCACCAATCTAATTGCCGTTGAGTTTCCCCAGAAAGGTGAGTTTACCGGTGCGGAAAAAGCTCTCATAAGAAATTCAGTAAACAACGGATTGGAAATTACAGCTGTCAGTGAAAAAGCGGCTCAAGCTATTTATCAAATAGAACCCTCTGCTCAAGTAAAAGTGCTTGGGTTTCTTGAAAGTTTACTGGAGATGCGCCCGATTTCGAGTTCCCAGTCATTAGTGGTTGTTTCTGGAGAAATACCGGACATAAAACTTCCAGCACCTTCGATAAGGGTTCATTTTTCAGAACCGAAACAGGCTTTAAATACAAAAATTGGCCTCTCGGATCTGTATGTATCTTCATTTCCTTGGATTGGATTAAAAGCACTGGCGACAGCCAATTGCGTAGTAACTGATCGAGAAGAAGTCGCAAGAGTTGCTTTTTCTTTGGGAAGGACCCCTATTCTTCCCAGAAATATTGAGGCGATTGAAAGTGAAGAGGATTTTCAGAGGTTTGTGAAG
>JBJSXY010000071.1:0-2178 GCA_046086625.1 Pseudomonadota bacterium
TAATCGATGAGCCGTTCGGTGGCATCGGGGCATAAATGCGTTAGTGTGTTCCAGTTGCCTCCCCAAAAACGTCACTTATTATAAAAACCACGTATTCACTTAGAAACCCTTTCGGTTTTTTTTGAACGAACCTTGGTTTGCTTTTTGCTGAGGAGTGGACAGCGATGGTGAGAGCATTTCAGTTGTTTCTGTTGTCTAGCTTTTTAATAGGGACCCCGATTACTTTATCGGCAGACCTAGATTTAAACCCGGTCATGCTTTTTAAATGTTGGCGGGCTTTGAAAAAGCTCAATACGATTAGCACGCCAACAGTGCCAACGAAAATCTCAAAGCAAACAGGAAACAAAACAAATCAAGTACCTACTTTTACAAAACTTAATCCAAAAACCGTTGCAACCCTCTTTGAAGATACCTCACCTGGAGTGCCTAAGCTTGTAAATGGGTTAAGTTACAGAAGTGTGGACGGAACCCCCAAAGTGCTTTTCTGGCCCGAAATGACTCATCGAGAAGCAGTGGAGACGATTATTCAGAGTGAATTAACAGCCATTAAGAATTATTTATCAAACCCCAAAACTCAGAAACTACAGATGCTTCTCGAAGCGAAAGAGAACCTCCAATATCTGTTAGAAAAACTTCACTCGAATTCTGACATCCCCCAAGAAATAACTGAACGGTTTTTTGGTTTTAAAATAAATGCTACTAAAGCGCCTTTGAGTTCAGAGATAAAAGTAAATAGCATTGATTTTAATTCCACTTTTACTGGAAAGTCCCCAACAGGTTCTTCTTTTGGATGGGCTGAGGAATTTCAGACTATGCTCGATGCGATTTCCCATTCGATTCACCCTAAGTACCGCCCTGAATTTTATCGAATCGACCAGTCTCTTCTTGATTCCCTCTGGATAGCCCCCGATTTGAAAGCTCCTCGGGGAAGTAAAATAATAGGTTTTTCTGAAGATTAGGATTTTGGGCAGAATCGTCCTTTTTCATGTGTGCAAGGAAGACATCTCATTTCATTTTCTTTGAAATTTTCCCAACCTCGAAAATAATAAGAAGCCTTACTCTGGAGCCCATATATACACGCATCAAATAAGGCCTGTTTTTTGGCAAAACAAATATTTTTCCCTATTGAATGAATATAGAACGGAAAGGTCGGTACTCTTCCTACTTGTCCAGTCATACAGAAACTTTTTACCGACTTGCCTTCGCAGCGTGCGGGCATTTTTCTTTCCATTAAATCAATGAAGGATTGTAGGTGGGCTATTCAAAACAATCTGTGTGAAGCAGAAACGATCGGCAGAAAAACCGGCAAAGGCTAGAGCAATTGGCTCTAAGTCATTAGTCCGTTTCTGATTGGAACCGCGAGTGGGACCCCTCCACCGCAAATGACACCGCATAAGCTGTTGAATCGTCGAGGTTTGTCATGCGGCTCTTTCCTCGCTTTCCCAGTCCGGAAATAAGAGAACGGCTGGATGGACACGAAGAACCCGAGCCAAAGCCTTTGCTCGTTCCACTCCAAGACTGATTCGATTACTTTCGAGACTAGAAATAGTTGCTTGAGTTAAACCTGATTTCTGAGCGAGTTGATTCTGGGTCAGTTCATTCTTTTGTCGCAAAATAGCTAGAATCTCCCCAGTTGTCAGACGCACTCTTTGTTTTGCTGGTGAAAACTCTTCTTTTAAAGCCTTCTTAACTTTTTTTCCGGTAGTCATGCGGCGTAACCTCCAATACCTTGATTTGAATCGTTTGATTCTCAATTAAATAAATCACACGCCATTGAATGTTGAGATACGAGCTTCTCGCTCCTATCCATGGCCCCTTCAAAGCATGATCTTTAAACCCTGGGATAACCCGTAAAGCACTGGGTCCAGAAAGCTCAACCACCCTCTTCCATGCTTCATACTGTTTTAATATTTCTTTAGGGCACTTATCGAGCTGTTTTCTGACTGATTTACTTTCAAGCACTACCCACATTACTATTATGTAATATTTCTTTTAGGTGATGTCAACGATTGGGTAGTAATCGGGATCGAGCAAGCCAAAATAATTGCCAAGCCCTAAAATACTATCAGATACGGACGAGCTGGCGCGACTTCGATTTAGCCAAGAGTGGACTGTGAAGAAACTTGTGGAGCATTTTGGTTACAGTCGAAGCCAAATAAAGAAAGAATTACGAAAGCT
>JBJSXY010000072.1:0-5056 GCA_046086625.1 Pseudomonadota bacterium
TGAGAGCAGGAACTTGGACGCTACTTAGAAACCGCGAAACGGCTAAAGATTCCGCCATTGATGCCATCTGATTTTGAAGTGAGTTGTCCACCGTCAGTTTTTTAAGAGCAGCCTCTCGTCGTTTTAACTGAACTAACACGATTTTTGGAAATCGGGTCTCGATCTGTTCGTCTCTAACAAACCCTCTCTCCCAAACGAATTTAACCCACTCTCTTTCGATAAATTCGGGGTCCAGCTCTAAAATCCCTTCAGCTGTGGGAACAAAATACTTATCTTTTCTTGAGTTGAAGAGTGCTGGGGGCAAACTTCTATCATGCAAATTATCCCAGGCCTCATCCCACGCAGATAGGAAAGAACGTTGAACTGCCAAAGCGATGAACCGATAGTTGTTTGCAGCCATCAAGAGAAGCTGTTTGTCTGTTTTATTTAGAAAAACCATATCCCCGGTTAAGGATAAGCCTAGGGCCACCGCCAAAGCACTTTGATTTCTATTTACGGAGAGAACCTGTAAACACTCCTTCCAAGCATCTCGAAGAGCAGTCTGATTTAACGTTTTGTTTTTTAGCAACACTTTGAGAGCTCGATTGAAATCTGAGGAAACCCCATCGAATTCGGGCTCAGCTAAGAAACCAGGCTTAATTCGATCAAACACGAGTTTTAAAAGAGCCTGTTTTTCCTCGACACTTAAGAAGGAATCTCCTTTCTCAAGGCCTCGTCTTGTTCCTCCAACGGTAGCTTCTAAAGTAGGGATAAGTTCAGCTTCAGCCCTTGCGGCTTCTATAAGAGCACTGAGAACTTTTCCTAAAGAATCAACTTGCGAGGAAAGCGCCATTTCTTCTGTCGACTCAGCAATCTCTGCAGCGATCAAGGGACTACTGGCGCCATACGCAATAATCGTCTTGGCAAGGTCTGCTGCCAAAGTTCCCTTCTCTCGATTCGATGTTTTTATCAAGGCATCGCCAGAAATAAGTTCGGTTTGAATCATCCCAGCCAACACTTTTCTAGCGGCTGGCTGTGATAAAACCGCCACTTGTCCCAAAATTGGCAAAATAGCATTATTTGTTAAGGGGTGGTCCTTCAAGATTACGGGAACTACTCGCAAGAGTGTTTGATTCGTTTGCTCAACACTTTGCAAAGAACCTGGATCAAAATGTGAAGCTACTTGTTTTAACCGAAAAGGAACTTCGTTAAAGGATATCCGCTGGGAAAGAGCATCTCTTACAATTTGTGATTGTCTTTCCTGGCAGCTAGTTTCAGTCAGAAAGGAGACCATCCCTTCTAAATTGTAGTCATCGCCGTTTGCAAACGCAGCCAGCCCTCTTCCCCCTAAGCAAGGATCATCGCCTGGAGATCTGACGCCCACTTTTCTAGATCCTTTTTTGTTCGGTTTAGCAGACTCGTGATCTTGGGATCCATTAAGGGAAAGCGCCCCGAGAAGTCCTAGTGCTAGAACTGTTTTCAATGAAGAAAGTTTCTTCATCACTCCCTATTCTCCCCCTTTTTCGGATGGCAGTTTTTTGAAGGGTGGAACAATTAAAGAGTCGACTGAAGACTGATTTTTATCTGTTTCATTTCTAGCAGTCACTCTCCAATAGTGGCTGCCCTCCTCTAAAAACTGAACTTCGAGGGTCGATTGCGAAGTCTCGTGCTTGATGGATGGATTAAATTGAGAATTTCTAGATACTTCGACTTCGTAGTTGGTTCCTTTTATGGGAAGCGCAGTCCAGGAGAGTTTGAACCACGGCCCATCCGATGAATTTGAGATTAATTTAGCAGGTGTTAATCCAACTTTATAATCAAGAACTGAAGTTAGATTAAGTTGAAGCGCCTTCAAACTCGACTCTGGCAACATTTTAAGCGGCTGAAGCGCCACATAGGCAGATTGAAGAAGTTCTTTTTGGCTTGATTCCCAAGATTTTGTATCGATAAAGAATACAGGCAATTGAGGCTTTTGAGCTTCGTTCATTCGAACTTCAACCGCATCCGTTTTAGGTAGGACGCTTTTAGTTCCTTTATCAGAAACTAACTGAGCCGCTCCCTGTAATAAAACGATATTGAAGCGAGCAGAAGATACCGAATCAAACTCCACCATTGAGTCGGGTTCGAGATTTAGTTTTTCATTTGAGTTCAAAATCACTTCAGCCGAACTTTGGGGGGGCGTATAGATCATGTCCTTGAGGTAAAGCTTACTTTCCTTCTCAATTTTGCTCCAAGAAAGAGCTCGAGCGTGCCGGCGATTAACTCCTGTCAATGTTTTGATAGTTCCAATGACTGGGCTTTTACTGAGCATCTCCGTATCTTGAGATTGTGTTACTAAAAGGCTACCCACAATAAGAGAAAGCAAGAACCCTAATAGTAAGAGAAAACGATCAGTACGTGATTCAACTAATAATAAAATTCCAGAAGTCATAGTCAGTTCCTCATATTGCTTATCGGCAATTTAAGAACAAAACTGGGCACCTTTTAAATTAAACTGCAGCTCTTTTTGTCACCCGGCCTCAAGTGAAGACTTGAAAACATCTTTAAATTATTGGTTTTACTAAGCTTTATTTAAGCGTGAATACTCTCTCTGATGGCACACAGGTTGCTTTTTCCAATGGCTGTGAAGAGCGATGAGCGCTCTTCCAGAGAATGAGCGCAAGCGTTGCAGCGATTCAAGCGGAGGTAGTATGGCTCACCGAGACCGAAGTGCCGGACATGCTTTTATGTACGTAGATATTAAAGAACTCTTACAACAAACCCCCACCATAAAAAAAGATGCGGAAAATCAAACTCCAGTGGCAGCCCCCACTCACTCAACTCATCAGTTTGGAACTTCAGCTGAACAAGTTCAGGGAAATTTGGAGCGATTGCAGGCGCTTCATCATAAACTTCACGCCATGTTAGAAGAACTCAATAAATTGTCGGGAAAAAAATAATTTATTTAAAAAGAAAACTGAAGTTGAGCAGTGCCATCAGTGTTCGAGTGTAGAGGTGGCTGTCGGCCAAGTTATCATTTCTGATATCTGCCATTCCTAAATCGTATCGGAGATCTAAGCCGATGAGCAGATTCTTTTTGGTTTGAAAGCCGAACCAAGCTCCGAAGGTGACCCCATAATCATTCTTGAATTCTGATTTCACTGGAGATGAAACTCCTCCTGATTCTTTTACGCCACTAATCATGAGTCCGCTCAAATAGGGACCTACCTTGAAATTAAAGTTTTTGGAAAGAAGCCACTTAATGAGAACGGGGGTCTCTAAGTAAGTTAGATAATAAGATTCCTTTAAGCCCCCTAAGGATGATGTAAATTCGAAATTCTTTTGCGCATTTAAAATGTCAATTTCCACTGCCACGTTTGGAAGAACTGGAAATTCGAGCCCAAAACCAAAACTAAGACCCATTTGACTTTCGACTCCCCCCAAGCCCGTTTGCTCGTGATTCGTCGAGCTAAACCCTCCTAGAAGGTTGAGTCCCATCCCTCCATTTAAACGCTCGCCCGCGGCAAAGCTTGACCAAATCCACACGCACAAAACCCATGAGAGCCAGTATTTGTTGATAGTTTTCATCTAGGTCAATTATCGGCCAAAGAGTGGAAACAACCATAACCAACCGCGCCAATTGTATTCACCCAAATTATTATTGAATTCGTCTCAAGAAATCCCGTAAAGTTAATCAGTGTTTTTGAAAAAGACCTCGTTTTTTTCAGAAACACATCAAAACCCTTGTTCTTGGAGTTCATTGAATTCCAAAAGCATGAAAGGAACACCATGAAAAACACGATTCATCCTGTCTCTACTCCTACGCCTATTTCTGAGTACTTTGGAGAGCTCACATTTGGACTTACCCAAATGCGAGAAAAACTTCCCAAAGAAGCTTATATCAATTTAGTTAAATCACTCGATCAAGGTAAGAAACTTACAAGTGAAACGGCAGATGCCATAGCTGCTGTCATTAAAGAATGGGCAGTTCAGAAAGGGGCCACTCACTTTTGTCATTGGTTTCAGCCTATGACCGGGCTTACTGCCGAAAAACACGACGCGTTCATTTCAATTCAGCACGCTTATCATTCGGAAATTCGCGTAATGGAACGCTTTACTGGCACTCAATTGATTCAAGGCGAGCCGGATGCGTCGAGCTTTCCCAGTGGTGGCATGCGCTCTACTTTTGAAGCAAGAGGCTACACTGCATGGGATCCATCCTCGCCTCTGTTTATTATTGAGGGAAATCGGGGCCACACGCTTTGCATTCCGACCGTCTTTTTTGGTTATCATGGAGAAGCGCTCGATAACAAAACGCCCCTTCTCCGATCCAACCAAGCTCTTTCTAAGGAGGCCTGTGAGTTTCTAAAATTGCTCGGAGATGTCGATGTAAAATCGATCACTGCTACTTTGGGAGTGGAGCAAGAATATTTCCTCATTGAAAGGGAACTCGCAAGACAGCGGCCGGATTTAGTGCTCACGGGTCGCACGCTTTTAGGAGCCCCTTCGAGCCGGGGTCAGCAATTAGAAGATCATTACTTCGGCTCTATTCCAAGTCGAGTTAAAGAATTCATGGAAGATTTAGAATTTGAAGCTTATCGATTAGGAATCCCCTTAAAGACTAGGCACAATGAAGTGGCGCCCAGCCAATTTGAAGTGGCTCCTATTTTTGAATCAACAACCATTGCAGCAGATCACAACACACTTCTCATGGAGACACTCAAGCGAGTAGCTTATCGACACGACATGGTTTGTCTCACTCATGAAAAACCTTTCGCAGGGATTAACGGAAGCGGCAAACATTGCAATTGGAGTATATCCAACGATAAAGGCGAAAACTTACTCGAACCAGGAAGCACTCCCCACCAAAATTTACGTTTTCTAGCAATGATTGCCATTGTTCTAAAAGCAGTTTTCCGCCATGCAGATATTCTGCGAGCAAGCGTTGCTTCTGCGGGAAATGATCACCGGCTTGGCGCAAATGAAGCTCCGCCTGCCATCATTTCTGTTTTTCTTGGAGAACTCTTAGAAAATATTCTTTCAAACATTGAAAAGGGAGTGGCCGGCCAAGCAACGGAAGCGCAAATCATTAACTTAG
>JBJSXY010000073.1:0-20281 GCA_046086625.1 Pseudomonadota bacterium
AAGACCTTTGGGCGAAAGCTCAGCGCCTGTTCAACACGGGAAATAACCTCCTCTTGTAGAGCTTTGATTTGCTCTGAACTTACCAGATCTGTTTTGGTGAGCACGCAAATGCCGCGGCTTATTCCGAAAGATTTCAAAATCTGTAAGTGCTCCTCAGTCTGGGGCATCCATCCATCGTCGCAAGCAACGACTAAGATAAAAGCAGAAAGCTCGCTTGCACCTGAAATCATATTTCCTAGAAATCGATGATGGCCAGGCACATCGACAAATCCCACTCGGCCAACATCTGCAAAATCGCTCCAGAGAAACCCTAAGTTAATGGTGAGCCCTCGAGCTTTCTCTTCGGGAAGCCGGTCAGGCTCCATTCCCGTAAGCGCTCTTAAAAGAGAAGATTTTCCATGATCAACATGGCCTGCAGTTCCTAGAACAAACATGCTAAGCCCTCAACAAGCCGAGCTTCCTCCTCGGGAAAAACGGTGCGCAAATCGACCAGCACTTTGCCCTTTTCTTTTCGTACAAAAATACCAGGGGAAAAAGACGCAAGCTTTCTGGCAGCCTTTTCGCTGTCTAAAACCCCAATTTCAAGAAGACACGTCTCAAGTTCTTCATTGGGAGTTGACCCCCCCCCAATGGGGCAGGTGCCTTTCCTAAGCGTTGCAGTAATTTGGTTTTTCTCGAGAAGTTGGGAAACCCGAACGGCCCTTGCTTCTAACTCAGCCGGAGAGAAAGATAACAATTCATCTACGGTAGAGCGATTCCCTTGAAGATGGCAAAGAAGCGTTCGCTCAAGAACAAAGAGATCGAGTTTTCCAAGCCGCAGAGCTCGGGAGAGAGGGGATTTTTTCAGTTTTTCTATCCAGCTTTTTTTCCCAACCACTATTCCCGCTTGTGAAGCACCAAAAAGCTTGTCTCCGCTAAAAGATAATAAATCACAGCCTGAACTTAAAATTTCTGAAATAGACACTTCTCCATTTTCTCTTGAAGTCAAAGCCCCGCTCCCCCAATCGATAGCGAGTGGGATTTTTTTTGCTCTTGCTAACTCGGATAAATCTGTAAGAGAGGGGCTTTCAGTATGACCAGTAATGGAAAAACAACTGGGGTGAACTTTCAAAATGAGAGCTGAATTTTCACTCAGTGCCGATTCGTAGTCATCTAAGCGAGTGATATTGGTTGTGCCGACTTCTTTTAATAAAGCGCCGCTTTGTTGGAGGATCTCAGGCATTCGAAATCCCCCCCCGATCTGAACCAACTCCCCTCGTGAAATGAGGGTGTCCTTACCCCAAGAAAGAGCATTGAGGATTAAGAAGACAGCCGCCGCGCCGTTATTTACAACGAGTGCACTCTCAGCGCCAGTAAGCAGAGAAAGAAGTTCCTCGATGTGATCGGTTCGCTGTCCTCGCGAAGCTGTCTCGGGATTAATTTCCAAAGTACAGTAACCCGAAAGCTCGCTCGCTAAATCGATGAGGGTTTGTTTTGGAATGGGGGCACGCCCTAAATTGGTATGAAGAACAATTCCCGTAGCATTAATGGCTTTTTGTAGAGTGGGACGTAAAAGAAGAGAAAACTTCTTCAACACTTGTTGAATCAATTCAGCTTCAGGGGGAGGAGTCTCGCCGTTTTTAATTTGGCTGCGGGCTTCATCCAGGGTTTGACGAATAAGTGAAGCGCGAGCTTTGAGAGTGAGTCGTCCCTCCCAAGCTAAGATCTCAGGGCTTCGGAGCAGTTTGTCGACTTGGGGAAGTAGCGAAAGTGTCTTTTGATCTGCGGGCGTAGTCATAGCGTTTCGAAATAGTGTAGGCTACACTGATTTTCTATGCAAATCAGACTCACTGAGACAGTACAAAAGGGCGGATGCGCCGCCAAACTTCCTGCCGGGCAATTGCGACATTTTTTGGAACGAATAAGAACACAAAACCCAAAAGAGTTATTAGTGGGCACAGAGAATTTAGACGATGCGTGCCTTTGGGATTTAGGCAATGGAGAGTTACTGATTCAAACGCTCGATTTTTTTACACCGATTGTAGACGATCCAAAAGATTTTGGCCGCATTGCAGCTGCCAACGCTATTAGCGACGTATTTGCGATGGGGGGTGAGCCAAAAACAGCGCTGACCATTCTTGCGTTTCCTAGCCAGAAGCTAGATCTCGCTTTAGTAGAGCCGCTAATGGCAGGAGCAGTAGAGAAAATTCAGGAAGCTGGCGCTTGCTTAGCGGGAGGGCACTCTATTGATGATGAAACCTTAAAGCTTGGGTTTTCAGTCAGTGGCTTTGTGAAAAAAGAGAGGGCCTGGAAAAATTCGAGTGCCCAAGAGGGAGATGTGCTGATTCTTACAAAGGGCTTGGGAACGGGAACTTTAACGAGTGCGCTTAAAAACAAAAAAGCAAAACCTGAATGGGAGCAAGCTGCCATCGATAGCATGTGTCAGCTAAATCAAGTTCGACCCCTACTCGGCGATATAATCGTCCACTCGGCAACAGACATTACGGGCTTTGGATTCCTGGGGCATAGTTTACAGATGGCCGAAGCTAGTCGGAAACAGTTTCGAATCAGTCCCGAAAAAATCCCCCTCCTTTTGGGTGCTGAAGAATGTTTAAAAGAAAAAATATTAAATCGAGCCCACCGAACCAATTGGGATTATGTGGAAAGTAAAGTGTCATTAGGCGAAATCCCTGAGTGGAGAAAGTGGCTTTTGGTGGATCCCCAAACATCGGGAGGACTGCTTTTATCCGTTTCAAAGAAAGATGCTCCAGAAGCAGTGGCTCGACTTCGCGATCGATTTCCGAAAACGGCCATTGTCGGAGAAGTGTTAGAAGAAAAAGCGGGCCAATTACGAGTGAGCGCGGGGGCGTAGAGGTGGTTAAACCTGGCCGGCGTGTCGGCCTGGAGCCCCATCATGTTGGATGGGTGGTGCCTTTTGGATTGGCAAAGTTGGAAGACCGTTTTGTTCTGGTTTGTCTTCTTCCTTTTTTTGCAATAACGCCTCTGGATTCTGCGATTCAGACAGCTCTTTTAGCAACCCCCTCAACCTTTATGCATCAATTTTTCCATCCGCATCCTTCTCAGCCAAAGCTTTAATCCTTTCGAAAAACTGTTTCTGGTCGCCCTCCAAATCTCCAGAAGAAAGTCCAAACATTTTTATTTCCCCATTTTCCGTGCTGATTCCCACGGGCTCGAGAACATCGTGATCGCCGAGTTTCTTCTTCACAAAGAAAGCGCCATCTTTCATGTAGATTCCCGCTGTTTCATCAACTTTTTTGAAGTGGTTGCCCATCGAAGCAAGATCGTACCGCATGACTGGATCATTAAAAGTAGTTCCTGTTCCGCCTTTTTTAAAATACTCATCAAGAGCATCGTTAAAGGAAGTGGTTTTACCCCCCTTGCTAAGTCCTAGAATTCCAGAGTAATTGGATTCGGGTTTAGAACTATCCGAGCCAAAGCGAAAGTAAGTTCCATTGATTATAGACTGAGTTATCGAGTCAAAATTATCCAAAAAGCGAATGGCGTCCAAAACTGTATCTGAGGGCGCGAGATTTTGAGAAGGCGGTACCGGGACCTCTGCTGGGCCTAAAACAGTCACTCCCAAACTGGGAGTTGAAGCTGGATCCCCTCAACAACCCGCACCCCAACTGACATTCACTGGAAGCAAATAAAAACCAAGAATGACGAGCATTAATTTTTTAAAATGTTTCATAAAACACCTACCAATTCGTTACTCGTTGCCGATATCCTTGCGGAAAAACCAAACTTTCTCCAAAAGGATGCCCTTCTTTATGAGGCTGAAATTCTGTTTCCGAATCTCTTACAGTTCTTCTTTCGCCTGAAAAATCCGCTGGAACGCTTTCGCCGTGGTCGGATGCAGTCGCTGGCCGTTCCTGAGAAGTAAAGGTTCTGACTCTTGCTTTATATCCCTCTCCGCTATCTCCAAAAGAAGAAGAGAAAGCGGCGAAGAGAGCTAAAATGAAAATAAGAGAGTTCACGCTTCTAAATAGGAGCAAGTTAAGTGCCACTCGTTAACTTGTTGAATACACATTCGCGAGGTTCCAAAACCCGTACAGATTTCAAACAACCCCACAAGCTGTCCACAATTTAGGAATACAGATTTTTAAGTATTTGAATCAGAGCAGGATTTTCGACTCTCAGCCATCGAACTTGCTCTAGTTTTCGTCTAATCAGAATACGTTTTTCACAATTTAGAAGCGCAAAGTCCCCGGGAAAATCGTCTGGGCCCTTTCTTGCAATTCTGAATTTCCAGGGGGAGATTTCATGCGTTCATTTCCTTGTTTCTCACTATTGCTGTTTTGTGCCTTAATTTTTTCTGGCTTTTCCGAAGCCGGCCCCTTTCGGCGCCGCGGAAGCGAATTTAAAGGATTTAATCCCTGCGGGTGGAATTCCTGCCGAGTCTCGGGTGGAGTTCGCCCTGGTATCTTTCAACGTTGGCGTCAACGAAGAATGGCAAGAAGAGGCAGATGTGGTTCTGGAATGTGTGGACCTCGTCAAGGTGGTGGGGGTGGATGCTCGAACGGATCTTGTGGTGGTGGTGGACTTCAGGCGGGATCGCACGGCGGGCAAACTTCGCATGGTGGCCAGCAGGGTTTTCAGGGGGGGTCAGACCAAGGTGGGGGATCTTTCGTCGGCGGAGAAACTTCGCCCGGTGGACGGCGTGTTGCTGATGACGAAGTTCCAGCTCCGATTCTAGAGGGGGCAGAGGCGACACAGAACGAACCCAATCAGGATGCTCAAGAAGATGTAGCAAAGGGTGAGGCAGTTTTTAATGCGAGTTGCGTCGGATGCCACACCAACGAAAAGACAGGCATTATTAAAGAGGCAAAGGATTGGAAAAAAGATGAGTTTGAGCGTGCCGTCGACGCAGTCAAAGATGGCAGGATGCCCCAGAGGAAAAAGCTCTCACCCGAAGAGAAAAAAAATCTAATCGCTTATCTTGAAGCTCAAATCCAAAAAGAAGAGGAGGAAAAGGAGGTTTCCAAGCCACAAATTGGCGGCGCAGAACCTGAAACAAAACCAGCTGTAGAAACCGCAGAGAAAAAAGAAGTTTCTTCTCGAGATCCCTTGACTGCGGATCTCTCAACTTGGTCGCCAGCTGAACTTTTCGAAGCGCAACAGCAGGCAGAAGCATTTAGTTTGAGTGAAGCTGAAATGAACAAAAATAAAGAGCGATCTGCGAAAATAAGCGCGGAATTTAAAAGGCGCGATAAGCTCGCGGGCGAGTCTCCTCGGCCCATCCCCGCGGACCAATCCCCCACGATGGGGTCGACTTTAACAGCAGAGGAATCTTTTAAATTACCGATGGGTGATAAAAAACTGGTATTAAAAAAACCAGCCCCCGCGCCACAAGCTGGCAAAGCATCGAAAGACCCCATCGGAGTGAAAGCTGCTGTGAGTAAAGCTGTGAAAACGGATTTTATAAATAGCACCAAGCAGCGTGCTCGAGAGCTCAGCGAAATGTGGTCTCCCCAGGCACTTGAGGGGCTGCAATTAAGAGAATACCGCTCGCCCACGATGGAACCGGTTCTTGGGAATTCGAAACCCATCAGGTTACCGGATCCTATTCCTGATAATTCAGGTGGTGCAAAAAGCGAATCCGAACAAAGAACCAACAAGGCTCTGGGGCAAGCCATTGAATCGGGCACTCGAGCTGCTAATCAAGCACTAGTGGGCCTTATGGATTGGGCAAGCAACGGCGCAAGTACCATTATGAGTGGTATAGCTCGGGCGCAACAAAAGGACCTCTTCGAACAAACCCAAGCGGCAGTCAACCAAGGCAGTCGAGCTTTTGCAGGTCTAGCGAACTTGGGAAGCAAAATACCGAGCGGTATTGCATCAAGCATGGCTCAAGCAGAAGAGGAGCTCGCTCAAAAAACAAAACCCTTGGTAGAGCTTGAATTGGGAAAAGCCAATCCGGGAGATTTGTTTGCGGCTGCGGGTTCAAGCCAGAACGGAAACCCATTTGCCCGAGAGGACATTCAGGGGAAAATAATTTATGAAGTTGTAGATAACGCTCCTTTGAAGGGAGAGAATGGAACAACGGTCACCATTCTCAAGAATCACAATGTCAACAACCTGTATTATTTTGCTGTCCCCATTCCTGGTCGCGCGCAACCTTTGATCTTGCCAGTAATTAAAGAAGGAGAAGAATGGGTCAGAGATCCATATTTTATAAAGTAACTCTCCGTTGAATAGAAAGCCGTTCAAACCTTTCTGGGGAGTGATAAACTATTTCGATGAAACACACGATTATCTTACTTTCACTGGTGACTGCTTCTCTGGGATTTTCTGATCCAAGCTGTAAATCTCTTTTAGGGAAACTCAGTACACTTGCCATTGAAAAAGCCCCTGTCAACTTAAAGCGGGCGCAAGAGCTTGCGGAAGATTTTGTGAATCGAAAAGTAGCTTCAGAGGTTTTAACCGATCCTGGAGTAGAAGCAGCTCTTGAAGAAGGCACGGGTGTTTCTGAAGCAATAGAAGACGCCCTTCTTGCTCGCGGCATGTCTCCTGGTCAGGCAAAAAAAGCAGCGCAAGGCTGGAGCAAATCTATGAAAAGCGAAGGAATCATCAAAGGGAATTAAGCGCCACTTCAATTGCCCTTGTTAAAGCGGTTTTGGCATCGGGCTCTCTTCCGCACGCGGTTTTCGCAACAAGTCCTGGATAAGAAACTTGTTCGATTCCCTCTCCAAAACTTCCGGAAATGAGAATAGATTTCTTTTTTAATTTCTCAGCCACTTTTAGCGCTTCCCAAGGAGCTTTCCCTGATAAGGTTTGAATGTCTGTTTTTCCCTCGCCCACAAGGAGAACATCGCAGTCTTTTAAAACATCTTCAAAATTAGAAGCGCTCAGCACAAACTGAGAACCGGAAACGAGTTCTGCGTTTAAAAATACATGGAGAGCAGTTGCAAGTCCGCCCGCAGATCCCCCGCGAGGCATATTCGTTACATCTTTTCCAAAACGGATTTTAATTTCGTGCGCGAACCGCAAATGGTTTTGTTCAATTTGAATGACTTCATTTGCGGATGCGCCTTTTTGGGGAGAAAACACTCTGGCAGCCCCTCTTTCGCCACAAAGAGGATTATCCACATCGCAAAGAACCGTGATTTTCCAATTTGAAAACGACTCAGTTCCTAATACGTCGAGCATTCCCTTTCCCGCATCTGAAATGGCGGAATCCCCAAGCCCAATAAAAAGTTCGCAAGGGGCATCAGCCAAATCATTTTTCATTTGAAGGAGCCACTCTCCTAGGCAACGGCTGGTGGCGCCCAAAGGATCTCGTCTTTCAGGATCGCTTGGGGGATAGCCAATGGCTTCTGTGCTTTCTAAGAAAATCTGCCATGTATTTTGAGGGGTTTTCTTCCACCAAGAGCGAACTTCTCTTGGGTCGTTGAAAGCTCCAGTGATGGAGTGAGTTTTTTCTTGGGCTGTTGAATCGGTTTTTAAAAAAGAAAAAGTCCCCTTCCCGCCATCGCCCAAAGGAAGCGCCCGTGCCTCATGGCCCAGCCGTTCTAATGCGGCTTTTGCCAATGCACACGCTTCTTCGTTAGTGAGCGAGCCTTTGAAATTGGCGAATGAAATCAGTAGCTTCATAGGGATTGAGTCTCGTTATGTAACAATGTTACAATGGTACAATGAAGTCGTCTAAGCCCGCAACTTACATTCAACCCGATGCCAGAGGCCGAATTCAGCTGCCAAAAGAACTGCGAGCGTATCGACTCTTTAAATTAGAGGAAAAAGGCCTTCGATTTGAATTAATTCCTCTCAAAGTAGAAGAAGAGCCAAGTTCTGTTCCCCAGGAAATTTGGCTCCAACCAGAAGTTGAAAAGTTTTTTTCAGAAATCCTCTTTCCAAAGCTCTCCCAAATTTTAGCGGAAGAAAAACCTGAGGAAGTGCTGGCACTTTTTCTCTATGGCTCTAGAGCCAGGGGCGATGCGCTTTCACGATCCGACTTTGATTTCGGGATTCTCTGTAAGGAGATCCCAAGCTTGTCAAAAAGAAGCGAGATATGTGATCGCTTTCAAAGCTGGCTTCAGGAAGAGTTTCAGTTATTAAAGAGTCACGGTGTTTTGGGCGAACCAAGTTTTCATTTTTTTAGCTGCGATCCCAAAGCAGAAGATGTTTCGCCAATTTATTTTTCTATTTCAAAAGATGGACAGCTTATTTGGGACAAATTCAAGGTTTGGCCCAAATTTCTTGAAACGATGGCAGCCATCGAAAAAAAACTAAAAGTGAGGTTTGATGGAGTGGGTCGAACCAGAAAGTGGACATGGCAAAACAAGAACTAGATAAGCTTTCAGCTTCTTACTTTAAAACGTTTCAAGTGCGAGTAGAAGTATTGCCTGAGTATTTTAAAAGAAAGAGCTACTCAGATGTCATTCGAGAATCTCAAGAAGCGCTTGAATTATTTTTGAAAGCACTTTTACGCACGATGGGGTGGTCCCCTTCTTTTTCGCACGATCCGGGAAAAGAACTAGCAGAACTAAAGAAAAATATTCCCGCAGAGTTTCGAGAAGTAGCTGATCCTTTGGTGGATTGGTCTAGAAAGCTGCGGCGAGAACGTGAGCTTTCCTATTATGGGGCAGCTGACTTTATTCCTTCCGAAGAGTACAGCGAAAAAGAAGCTCGTGAAGCCCTTCAGTTTTTAGAAGACGTCTCCGTCCGACTTAAAAAGTTTTTGGGATAGGTACTGCAAAAGGAAAGCCGTACCTTTTACGGGCGGTCGTTACCGATGGCTTCTACTGGGCAAGCTGCCATCGCTTCTTCGCATTGGAGGACTTCTTCTTGGGTTTCGGGTTGCTTAAAGACATAGTCGTGATCCCCACTAGCGGCTTCTTTGAAATTTTTGGGTGCGGCTTCGGCGCAGACACAGCAGAGGATGCACTTTTTATCCACGTACCATTTGCCCGGGACATTTTCTTCGTAAGCATCTTTCCAGTCTGCCATAGTTATAAATGAGAAGCCACGATCCTTTGAGAAGGTGTGATCTTGCTCGGGTAGATTTTTGGGAACCAAAGAAACTTTCGGCTTACGCCAAAACTTTCATAACCTTTTTCAACATTTTCAAAAATTTCTTCCATCATCGCTCTTCTATCTAAGCCCACGTAAGCCGCTTCGGCTTCCATGCTCCTTAAGACCGATTCGCTAAACTTCATGATGAAGTACTGAGCGCCTTTCACATAAGCTTTTCCCATCATCGAGAGGCGGTCCATGACATCGGGAAGGACAATGTGTAAGAAGTGCAAATGCCGGCTTTCATCTACTAAAAGGTATTTGCACAGATCGTTTCCAATCGGATCGATGTTGGCTTGCCTTGCTCTTCGAATGAAAGTGGAAGCAAAGTTTTCAGAAAAAAGTGTCGAAAACATCCAGTTTTCAACTCTGAAAGCGCCCATCGAAGCTGCTTGCCCCAACACATGATACTTCCATTCGTACTTAGGGGGCGCCCCGAGCTTTCTTAAGTAAGCTTCAATTGCAAAAACGTGTCTTGATTCATCGAATGTTTGAGCTGAAAGGTAAAAAGCCATTTCCTCGCTCTTATATTTACGAACCGCTTTGGACATCATGTTTTGAATCACATTGAGGCCCATTTTTTCGAGCGTGTAGAAAATCGTCATGAATTTCTGCCAAATCTGAAGGCTTCTTTCGTCGTGGTTTATTTCTTGGTCAAAATTGATTCTTTGAGGCGCATACCACTGTTGAGAAGCGGCCTGCATGTAGAGCCGGCGAATTTTTGCATCATTGACTCGAGGATCGTCATTTTCAGTCGGAGTAAAAAATAGCTTTTGAAGTTCAGGATTATTCTGAAGAAGAAATCCAGACGCGCCAGACGGAGTCTTCGTAGAAATATCTTCAGTTCTTAAATCGAGATCATCCATAGTGTCCTCTGGGGCGAAGCGAAGCCCGTTTATGACATAAGGCCCCACTAAGGTCAAATTATATAAGCCTCTGTAATCATTGGCAAGTTAAGCGCTAACAGGGCGTCTGTATCCCAATTCCATGCGTTTATTTTCAGCTAGCTACCGCTCGTATTCGTGTTCTTGCTCACCGAGGGGATCCTTATGAATGCTTAAGATCCCAAAGGGTTATCTTGTATTCCTGGGGCCTGTAAAAAATCTGACACCCCCTTAAGCTGCTTTTGGCAGAACTCTAACACTGAAAACACCCGGTCTACGATCCCGCACTTTCTGTCTACAGAAAGGGTCCAGCGTAAATAGGCGTCTGGAATAGGGCTTGCACCCATTTGCCCTGAACAAAGAACCCAAGTGTTTTTTCTGTCCACGGAGAGGGGTCTCCCATTTGGACGGTTTGAGATTTGTTTTTAGTGAAAGCGGGGAAACGCAAATGAAACTTCAAAAAGCGACAGTGGCAATTGCGGTGGTTTTTGGATGTGGAGCGATGAGTTCTTCAACTCTGGCTGCTGATGATCACCAGAGGTCAGAAAAAGCCCGAACAAAAACGGTGGCTGGGAAGTCCGGTGGCTGGAAAGAGTCTTATCAAGAATTAATAGATGCTTTGGATTCCAAAAAGGCGGGAAAGTCTGTCGTTCAATCCTGTGGAGATGCTGCGCTTGCGGATGAAGATAAAGCAGTCGAACTCAAATCTCACTTTGAGACTGTTTTTAAATACCGGGAAGCTTTAAATAGTTGCAAAGATAATTTACATGGAAAACTTAAAAGCTTCTTTGATGACTACATTGCTCAAATGAAGCTTGAGAGCAAGAACCCCTCTTCTCTAAAAGAAAACGAAAAGCCCGAGAAGAGCCTCCAGGGAATGGATTCTGCTCTAAGATTTCATGAGCACATGAAAAAGTTTCTAGAGGAAAAAGCAACTACCCTTAAAGCTTCAAAAGAAAAATTTGCCGAAGCAGATAGTGAACTATTAAAAGCCATCAACGGCATTTACGCACTCTGCGTGGCAAAAGACTTTAAGCCTTCTGATGACGCCAAAACCACACAGAAAATTGATGAATTTAATAACCAAGTGAAAAAACTGGGCATCAAGAACGAAAATGCCTGTGAGCTTAACTTAGAAGACGCCGTCGCCGCACCTGCTCCAGACACAGATTCAGACACGACCGACGAGGGAACGACAGCTCCTCCTGTTCAAGAGAACTCAAGTACGGCTCCTGGAAAACCCACTGATCCTTCAGCTGGCACTGGAGCTCTGTCTGGACCGCAATCAAATGTGCTTCCGATCTCTCCCGGGTTGGTTGCGCCAATCCAACAAGGCAACTCAGCAGCTTTTGATCCGAACAATTTACAAAACCAACTCGAACAAGATCAGCTTGAGCGTCAGCAACTCATCGATACGCTCCAGCAAGCTGCTAGAGAAGCTACTCGCGCTAATCGAGTGGGGGGTTCTCCAGATAATAGCCGCTCGTTCCAGTTTCCTCCGGTGAGCGTGCAACCAAACCCACAAAATCCGTATCAGCAGCAGCAGAATCCGCAGCAGATGCAGCAGCCCTATCCGCCGTATCCGATGATGCCGCAACAGCCGATGGTTCAGTCTGCTATTACACCAGAGCTTCTTGCAGCATTGAGAAGTTCAGATAATGCGAATCGCCCAAGCCCAGCAGCAGCTGCTCAAGCCGCTCAAACTCAGAGCTTGATGGAAATGGCTAGGCTTCAGCAGCAGCTGATGCAGGCTCAAATGGCAAATAATATGCAGATGAATAATCCGTACAATCAGAACGGAATGGCACCTAATATCTCTCGACTACGTCGTAATCGGACTGCGTTCCGCGGTACTCGAGGCACAGCAGGTAGCCGATTCATGAGTCGAGCGACAAGAACGGTTCGATCACTTCGCTAGGTTTATTTTGAGGGCTCGGCCGAAAAGGCTCGGCCCTCAAAAAACAAGCTTTCGAAAATGGTTTGTTGGGAACTCACTTGAGAGTGAGAAAGAACAATCGACTTTTCTATTCGAGCACCTGCGCTCAACAAAACGCGATCTCCAATCACACAGAATGGGCCAATCTCAACTCCTGCTTCAAATTGACATCCTTCCCCTATGAGACAGGGGCCTCTTACTTTTAAATTTGAAGGAAGTGTCGTTCTTTGGGTGGTCCATATGCGAGGAGCGACTTCCCGGTAAACTGGGCCATAACTGGAAATGGTTTCAAGCAGACTAGATTTAGGATCTGAAAGTGTGTTTAAAAGCGCTTGGCTGGTTTCCCAAAGCGCTGGAATATCCCCTGTGTCGTACCAGTAAGCCCCTTCCATAAAACACCCCCGCGCTTTTTCGGGCTGATTCTCCATGAGAGCTGGATAAAGAACATCGTTAATTCCCGATGGTTTTTCTTCCAAAACAGAAAAAATTTCTGGGCTAAGAACGTGGACGCCTGTGAAAATTCCCTGCCTGACGGGTTCTTCTGTTCTCTTTCTGGGGAGAGAGCAAAGCGCCCCACTTCCATTGATGCCAACAGCCGAGTAAAGTTTTTGTTTGGCTGGGTCCTCAATAAGAGCCATCGTGGCCCAAGCACCCGTTTGAAAGTGATTCTCAATTAAAAAAGAAAGATCCAAATTTGAAATAAAATCACAGTTAGCCAGAACAAAAGGTTCGCCGTTGAAAAAAGCTTCCGCTCGCTTAACACCGCCTCCGGTGCCCAAAAGAACGGGCTCTTTCGAAAACGAAATTCTAAAATCTTTTTGGGGGATCTCATTAAAGAATTCTTCGATTCGCTCTGGAAGATGAAAGAGATTAATTACAATGTCTGTGATTCCGTGCTTTCGAAAAAGGGATACAGTGTGAAGAATATTGGCGAGATTTAAAACAGGCACAAGCGGCTTTGGATAACGTTCAGTAATGGGGAGAAGACGAGTACCCAGGCCCGCTGCCAATACCATTCCTCTATGAATTTGGTTTTTTTTCATGCAGAGTTTTCAATAGTGTATCTATTTCAAAGGCGCTTGTAACGTCGTTGGGAATCAAGCCCAAGGCTTCAATAGATTTCGCAAGAGTTAAAGCTTCTTCAATATAAGCAAGATGAGTAGATTTCTGAAAGCGCGTCCAGAATGAAGCAAAAGATCCAGCTGCTTTCAGTGTTCGCTGATAGGCAAGCAAATATAGATCCTTTTCAAACGAAGTTTCGCGAATCGCTTTCCTGAGAGGATAGGCTTCAAGCGTTTTCAAATAAACTGAAATTAAGTCTTGTCGCGTGTCCTTGGAAATAGGCACATAAGCATCAAAAACTAGGCTTGCCAGATCATAGCCAGGGGGTCCCAAACGAGCATCTTGAAAATCAATCATCCAAAGCTGATTTTCATGAACTAAAAGGTTTCGACAATGATAATCGCGATGACAAAAAACCTCTGGAGAAAGAGCGCCCAGAACGCCACAGTAATTTTTGATGGCTTTTAAATCCTGAGATCGTAAAGGGGAAAGCCCAAGGTATTTTTCTCTCAAGTGTTCCAAAGTAAAACAGAGCTCTTCAAAGAGTTTGGTTTCATCAAAGCGTCGCTCCGAAGCAGGCAATTCTTTTGAAACAGGATAAAGCTTTCCGTGAAGATCCGCTAAAAGACACACTGCTTTACTTAGCCAAGCTTCTTTTTGCTTGGGTTCCTTTTGAATTCGATGTTGCAAAAGCTCATCTCCCAAATCTTGCATTAAAAGGAGGCCTTGGTGGGGGGCCGCTTTTCTAAAAACCGGCACTGGAATTTTGGCGTCTTGAAGGGCTTTTTGATGGGGCGGGTAATCTTTGGTTTGTTTCCATTCCGGATCGCTAATCAAAATATACGATGCTTGGCTTCCAACTTCTTGAACACGGTAGAAACAACGGGATGAACCATCCCCCAAGAGAAGGGTAACAGAAACGTTTTCCGAAAATCCTTCTGTGACTAACCAACGGATTAAAAATTCACGCGTGTGGGATTGAGTAGCCATGATTAATCACTACAAGAGTATCCAGAATACTCAGTATTTTCAATAATTTATTTTATTTAAGACTAGAAAAAAACAAACCGATATTTATACTAGAAAGAGGCCCTTCCCTTCTCTTTCTTTCCACATGGAAGTGTGAAATCAGTGCTAAATCGAATTCGAAAATCGACTGCTTCTTCGGTTGCCCTGTCACTGCTCGTGGTCTGCCTTTTTCTTTTAGCAAAAACAAAAACTCCTCGAGTCGAGAAAGCGCCAGTGCCAGCTCCTGAAGTAGTTCAGATGCCTCCCGTGAGTCAGGCCCTTCCCATTCCTGAAATCGTTCCCCCCGAGGAGGCTCCTCAAAAATCGGAAAGGGTTTTTAGTCGGCAATTAAACCGTCATCGAAGGGTTATCGTAGCGGTCGCTAAACGAAGTACTAAAAGAGCCTTCAGAAAAGTAAACGCTGCAAAGTTAGCGAAGTTGAATGAAGTTGCTGAAGCGGGACTTTCAGAATCTCCCCAAGGTGCGGTGTTCAATGTTGACCCCTATGAAAGTGAAACCCATCTTGATCCGCAGTTTTCGCTAGCCGCACTGTTTCCTAGAGAAGTACCCTTGAATATCCACGAAGGGCGATTGGTAGCAAATGATTCAACAGTTTTGTGGGAAACGTTAGAATCTTTTCCTGCGGCCCCTCAGCTTACAAAAGTGAATTTGAATTCAAAGTCGGAATGGGTTGCTTCTCAGCCAGTCGAACAAGACGACACAAGTTCCGATAAAGCTGAGCCTGAATTAGCGGCAGCCGCACCCGCTCCTGCTCCGGCAACCGGGCCAGCATCCACCGCGCAAGCGCCAGTGGCGCTAGAAAAAAGTTTACAGCCGATACAAGCTGTTCCCACCGAGGTTCAATCGTTGGTGGATCAGGGTAGAAAAGCTTTAGAGATTATTCAGAAAACGATGACTACTCAACCGAAGAAAAACTCCAATCGGAATATCGTTCCTGGAGTTGAGTTACCATCGGTGATGAGTACTCAGCCGATTGGCCGAGTTTATGGAAAGCTCACTTTCGACAACGACGTTCAGGAATGGTTGGAGCGCGCTCAGGGGCACGTAGAACTTAAGCTGCACAAGATGGACTCCTCTGATCCTCAGGACATGTTCTTTGTAGATTACCAATATCCGGATGTGGAATTTTCCTGGGATGGTAGAGAAGTATTGGGTGGGTATCAGCTTACAGCTAGTTTTTTCAATTCAAAACAAACGGGTGCTGTGGCTCAAGTGCTTTATCCCAATACGCTTAATTCCGAGACAGCTAAAAGACGGGTCATCTTTCATATTCAGAAATCCGATCTAGAAAACGGTATTCGTTCCATCGCTTCTCGAAATCAGGGCGGGGTTGTCTTGTCAGGAACCGTCTTCGAGGCAAATCCTGCTGACCATAAAAATGAAAAAACGATTTCAGCTGCAGAAATAGAGGTTGTGGGCTATCCGCAGTGGGGGACTTTCCAAACAGACGCGGAAGGCACTTTTAGAATTCCAAACGTTACTGCCAATAGCGAGTTTGTGATTAATGTTAAAGCGGCAGGATATTATCCCACACAGGCAGTGGTTCCGGTCTTTCAGACTACGGGTTATGTTTCCGTTCATTTGGTAGCAAAGGATTTGGTGAATACCATCACGGGATTTTTCACAAAGCGGCCCCAATCCGAACAAAAGGGTCTGATCTTTGGTCGAGTTTATGATCCACAAACGAAAGTGCCGCAAGCCGATCAGGAAATGTTTTTAGCGGGTCGGTCGAGTTCGGCGCTGTATTTCAATATTCTTCCCGAACCAGGACGCAGGCAGACCACCGACACTGGGAGCTTTGCTTATTTCAATGTAGATCCCGCTTTCAGATCTTTGGGAAAAACAGGAAGTTCCGTAGCGCACCTTCTTCAAGTAAAGCCAGGATCCGCTTATTATCTCGAGTCGGGGCGTGGGGGAAATCACGCGTTTCGTGGAAAACTCCTAGATCCGTACCGAAAACAAATGGTTCCTGGTCTTGTTAAAATCGTGGGGGCTTCTACTCAAGTAGAAACAAATGACATGGGGGAATTTGAAATCTCTAATGTGGATCTGTCTCCTGGTGTGATCACTTTTGAAGTGGAAGCTGAAGGATATCCTAAGTCCTGGCACACACTTCCTTGGAGCAGTCGAGATCCCCGCTCGACTTATATATTCTATTTGCCCGAGAAAGAATTAGTGGAAGAAGCTCGAGTATCAGTGGCAAAAGTTACAGAGATTCCCAATCGAGGAATTTTATTAGGCGGGGCGGAATCGAGTTTTTTTGGAAAAAATCGAAAGTGCGTTTATGTGACTTTGGCTAGAACAGACGGCGCAGCTGTTTCTTCCGAGCATGGCCCCTACCCACTTCATCACCGAGTTAAAAACAGGACCGCTTCCTCCCAGTGCCTCTCAAAAGAAAGCCCAGGTTTTGGTTTTTACAATTTAGAACCGGGAGAATATCTTCTGAGGTGGCAAACGAGCCAAGGAGAATCGCTCCGATCGCATGTAGCAAGAGTCGGATCCGACCGAGTCAGCATTTTAATAAATTAATTCTTGTTATAAACCAGGTACGGAGCGACAAGACCTAGCTCCCGCTCAAAAAGAATGTCTTTGTAAGTTTCTAATAAATTTACCGCCAAAACTTCCGCGAAAAAATTTCTGCCCGCAAAACCAAAATCTTCTTTTGTGGGGATCATTTCTAGTTCCTCAACAGAAGAGACTCCATATTTTTGTATCAAACGTCGCATACGGCCCACCCCTGAGTTGTAAGCCGTAATGGCAATTCCCCAATCGGGCAAAGCACTTCGGTTGAGTTTTAGCATCCTTGCTGCAGCTTGAGATTGCGCTAGAGGATCTCGCCATTTATCTGTAGCATCTTGGTGGATCATCTGCCTGGCCGTTCTACGAATGAATTGCCAAAGGCCAATGGCACCGATTCTGGAAAAGGCATTTGGATTAAATGAGGACTCTACAAAGGGAATTCTCGTTAATCCGATTGGCAGATTTCGCCCTTTGAAAACGGCTTCAATTCTTGGAAGAAGAGACTCGGATCGTTTTAACCCGCTTAAAAAATGGTCTTTCTGTCCTGTCTGAGTTCGCACATTTCGAAGCGCTTTATTAATTCCTTTTTCATCAAGACCCCCCACCTTCTGTAATATTTCCCTGAGTCGTTCTCTTTCAAAATCCGTTAAAAGCTGGGTATCGGTGAGTCCCGCTGCTTCTCGCATTCGGATCTTAAGCCCGCGCAGGATTTCCCGCTCTGTTCGGTCCGAACGATAAGTTGCAGTTGCTGCCGAGCTCGTAGCACGAAAATGGGGTCGAAAATCAATATAGCCGTATATAACTTCGGGTCGATAGCGATCATGGATTATTTTGGTCTGACTCGTAAAGCGACCAAAGATCTGAAGCCAAAAACTCACCCGAGACCGCATGGCAGGGGGGATTTTAAATTCCTGTTCTAAACGATTGGAAGGATCATCTAAAAAGACTTCAAGATTGGTTGAGGCCTCTTCAAAAGGGTCCCGAATAGCTTTCACCGTTTGGCCGCTTGCTCGGATTGTTTCCCACACAGAGCTTGGTCTCCACGAGGGGTGAAAGAGGTCCCAGGCATTATTTTTTAAAGGGTCGGCTCGCAAAACATCTGCTTCGGTTAGGAGTGACATGGGTTCCAGTTTTTCATCAAAATCCTCACGTGAATCTATTGGGGATGAAAAACTAATCAAAAAAACACTGAGAAACGCAATAAGCCCCAACTGAATGGCCGTATTCTTTAAGTGTTTATCAAACCACATGGATGCTACACACTTCCTAGTGACGGTTTCTGCTGACCGCTGTTAAAAAAACAATCATGTCCCAGCTGAAAACGAGCTCAGCTTCCAGACAGACTGAAGAGAGGGTCGCAAGGCGTGTGCCAGAATGTGTGTATGCTCTTTGTTTACTAAGGCTTAGACAGGGTGGAGATCGTACTTTCTTAATTCAGCCATGGCTCGTTTGTATCCGATGGTGACGACTTCCTGAAGGGTGGTGGAATTTAGTGTGAAGTGATCGCCAAAAAACATTTGTTTGTCCTTGGCTTCAGGATGAATGAAAATATAGTTTAACTTTTCATTGAAATCAGTTTTGTCTGCCAAAAGTCTTGTTAATTCCGCTAAGTCTTCATCTGGGTATTTTTTATTTTTGAAAAAATCTCGTACTGTTTCCAGCACAATCGTTTTGTTTTCGTGAGCTCTCTTTGCAGCATAAACCTTTTGCTCAATCGCTTGATACAAGGCCTGAATGATAATAGCCGGCATTCCATAGTGAACTAAAGAACCTATCTCATCTCGGTAATGGTAAGGTTGATGCGTGTAAGAGCAAATGAGAAGATCACATCCATTTTCCTTGGCTACATGAGTGGAGAGTGTCTCCCGAATTTCGCCATCAATGTAATAACGAGTTTTGTCTGGACCGTGTTTCACTTTATAGGGCGCAAAGATGGGCGGTAAAGATAAAGATGCTGCAACTGCATCGTAAACAGTTGCATTGGAAGCATATTGCGAATATTCGTCATAGGCTTTTTCAGTACTATAACGACCAAAGATTATCTTTCTTGAATGGTCGAGCTGTGTTCCCACCACAAACAAATCTGGCTTTAACTCGTGAAAATGAGGAGTGGGCAAAACATGTTCCTGTAAATATTTAGCGATTCCGGCAGTTGAAAAAAGTCCGGGCAAACGCAAATTTTTTAGTACGAAAGATTCGAGGGTGCGTCCGAACACAGGGCTTTGCCGAAAGCTTCTTAAAATAGCAGAGGGTTTTGGCCAGTTAATTTTTAGCATGTCCCGATATTGAATTTTGGGAATTTCCTGGAAATCGCCTGGGATTCTAAAATTAATATCGGAAGTAAACGAGTTAATGAGAGACTCAACAGGAATTCCTGAAGCAAGTAACGTAGTAACTAAAGAGCCAGCACTGGATCCCACATAAGTGGCTATTTGTTGGGGATGATACTTGGGTCTGGGATAGGGGATCGAATTAATTTCAGTGGGATTTTCCGACTTTCCCCCCACAAAAGAAAACCCTTTGTCGCGTAACGCAAGACAAACTCCGATATGAAATGCAGCCGCTTTCGTAGCGCCCCCACTGCAAACAAGTGCTGTCTTGGTAAATTCGATTCTGTTTTTTGTGCGTTCGCGACTCATGAACTTCCTAGAATAATCACTTCGCATTCAAGCGTCACTCCAAATTGAGTTTTGACTCTCTCTTTTGCGATTTCAATGAGATCCAAAATGTCCTGAGCTTTGGCCTCTCCCTTATTGAGGATAAAATTCGCATGTTTTTCAGAAATTTGAGCGCCTCCTACAGAGAGCCCTTTGAGGCCTGCTTTTTCGATGAGTCGGCCCGCTGAAAAACCCGCAGGATTTTTAAAAGTAGAACCACAGCTGGGATAATCTAGGGGCTGCTTTTCAGCTCTTTCTTGAATAATCCGATTTACTTCTGTTCGAAGTGCATTCTTGTCACCTTGTTGAAGCTCAAAAGTGGCCCACACGACGAGCTTGTCTTTTACGGCAGTTTGTTCTCGGTAACCAAAATGAAACTCATCGCTCAAAAAAGTTTGAGCGCCGACTGCGAACTCAAAAAGTCGAAGCTCTTTTAAAATGTCGCCGTAACAACCATACTTAGTGCCGGCATTCATGAAAATACCGCCGCCAATGGTTCCCGGGACTCCAGAGCTAAATTCCAATCCTGAAAACCCCTTTTGAATGGCCCACTCGAGAAAATCAGGCTTCGTGACGCCGCCCCCGACTCGAACCAGAATTCTTTCAGCAGACTCCTCTGAGAGAAGTTCAATTTGCTGAAAAGCATGTTCAAGGGAAACCGTAATCCCTCGAATTCCCCCATCGCGAACCAACAAATTAGTTCCGCGTCCAATCACGGTCAGGGGAAGAGCGAGAGATTTTGATTGCTCTCCCAACCAAAGCAAATCTTCTTCGTTTCTGGGGAATACTAAAATGTCAGCAGGGCCCCCGACTCTGTAAGCCACATGATTTCGCAAAGGCTCTTTAAAGAGAACATTTTTCCCAAAGCGATTCTTAAAAGAGGTTTCGATAGACACTGGGAAGATCTCCGGCTCCTAAAGTGAGAATAACGTCTCCCGGCTTGCTCTGCTCAAGCCATGTTTCAATTGCAGCTAACGGCTTTTCGGAATGCAAGGCACGAGGGTGCCCAGTATTGGAAATGTTTTCAGCTAAAATTTCTGCGCTGACCCCGGCAATGGGGGTTTCCCCAGCTGCATAGATATTGGTAACGGCGACTGCGTCACAAGAACGGAAACAAGTAGAAAATTGATCGAAGAGATCTTCTGTTCGTGAATAACGATGCGGTTGAAAAACCACTCGTA
>JBJSXY010000074.1:0-3647 GCA_046086625.1 Pseudomonadota bacterium
GTCCCCAAAGCCTTGGGCGAAATCGGTTGCAGCTTTAGGGGTAACTTGGTCGGATAGAGGTTTTCTACAAGAGTTCTGCGGGGTTACAGATGATAATCGACGCGAACTGATTCGCTATGAGAAGGACTTTGAGCAAACTTGGAACTTACGAACGGAAGTCGATTTAATTGTCTTTCAGGCTCCTCCAGCTGTTAGTGATGTCACAGCTGTTGCCGATGAACAGCAGTACATGCCTCAGAAATCCACTTTCTTTATCCCCAAACTCGCTGGAGGCTTGATTTTCCGAAAGCTTCCTTTACAAGCCCCCTGACTTGGGTTACATCCTCTGCCACTTATGAGGTGTATTTCACGGCCTTAATCGGCGTGCAACGAGGGATTTCATGTCCAGAATTTGTGAATTAACAGGTAAAAGAAGAGAAAAAGGCAACAAAGTAAGTCATTCAAACATCAAGACTCGCCGTTTTCTCCAACCCAATTTGGTAAAGAAGAAATGGCAATTAACGGAGCTTAAAAAGAGCGTCACGTTAACTTTGTCGGCTTCTGCTTTACGAACCATCCAAGCACGTGGCGGACTTGAAAGAGCCCTCATGTTAGAGAAGGATGAAAACCTATCGGACAGACTCCTAGGTTTAAAGCGAGAGATTTTAAAGCGACGAACAGAAAAAACGGGTTCGTCTAAAGGCGAGGAAGCTCATGCGGTTCAGAATTAAAAAAGGCGATTTAGTCCAAGTACAAGTCGGTCGAGACAAAGGAAAGACTGGAAAAGTCGTAAAAATTAGCAAAAAGCATTCGAAAGTCGTGGTGGAAGGCATCAACATGCAAAAACGTCACGAAAAAGCAAAGCCCGGTTCTCCAGGCGGAATTGTAACCCGTGAAGGAGCTATCCATTACTCCAACATCATGTTGGTCGATAAAAAGGGCGAACCCACTCGAATTGGTTTTAAGCTGGGTGAAAAAGACGGCAAGAAAGTAAAAAATCGTATCGCTAGAACAACGGGAGATCAGGTTTAACATGGAAAGAGATTTTTCTAAAAAAGGCATGGAATCTAAAGGCGAAGGAAAAGACACTGGCGTTCCTGAAAACCGCTTTAAGTCAGGAAAGAAAACTGATTTAGGCGAAACCATTATCGATTACAAAAACGCTTACCTCCTAAAGCGATTCATCACAGACAGAGGCAAGATCAATCCAGCTCGAATCACTCGTTTATCTGCAGCTCAACAAAGAACGCTTGCAACCGCTATCAAAAGAGCACGGCACTTAGCGATCATTCCCTATTGCAGCGCTCATCACGGAATGAAAAACGATTAATTCCATTTAGCTTTTTAGCCAAAAACAAACCAAAGAACCGCCATGGTGACAACCAATGCCACGCTGAGGGCTTGGTTTAACTTGTGGCTTTTGGGATTTTCCAGAGTTTGAGAACCTTTACCTTTTCCTCGATGCGCCCAAGTAAGACCTTCTAATTGAGCGGCTTTAGGTGCAGGGGTAACTAAGCTCACTCCAATTAAAATCACCGAACAAATCACAAACAAGATAGCTGCAAAATGAAGGAAGTTGATTTCTGCGTACCCTTCCCAAAAAGATCCTGCACTCAACCCGTCTTTTTGAGGCCCGTTCACTAATTCCAAACACAAACGTAAGAAGCCCAAAACAAATCCCACTAAAAGTGAACTGATAGCGCCTGTGCCATTAATTCTTGAAATAAAAATCCCTAAGAGAAAACAAGCTGCAATGGGAGGAGCAATATATCCTTGAACGCTCTGTAAGTAGATGTAGAGCTGTGAAGAGATATATTTCATAAAAGGAATCCAGAGCAGCCCTAAGACAGCTAAAAATCCAGTGGTCCAGCGCCCCACGGACACCAAAGTGGCTTCGCTTGCTTCTGGCTTCCATTTTCGAAACACATCCCACGTGATGAGCGTTGAACACGAATTAAATACAGCACTGAGGGAGCCCATTAAAGCCGCTAAGAGAGCCGCAAAAAAGAGACCTTTGACTCCCGGACTTAAAAGCTGCATGACCAATCGGGGAAGAGCTTTATCTGAAGAGCTAGGATCCATATCGGTATAAAGAACGCGCGCGATGATTCCTGGCAAAATGAATAAGAACACAGGAAGAATTTTTAAATAGCCGGCCAAAATCGTTCCTCCTCGAGCATTCTCAAGATTTTTTGCAGAAAGAGTTCTTTGAACAATGCATTGATCCGTGCACCAGTACCAAATGCCTAAAATCGGGGCTCCGAATACGATGCCAGTCCAAGGAAAACTCGAATGAGAAGTGGCTTTCCACATAGAGAAAAACCCGGGAGGTGCTTTCAATACGAGTTCGTTCCAGCCTCCCACAGCTTCAAGCCCTGCAAATACCAAAGCAAACGAACCCAAAAGAAGAACCCCTGTTTGAAGCATATCGGTGTAAACCACTGCGCGAAGTCCACCCATGACCGTGTAAAGCCCAGTGACAATTACAATCACTCCTGCGCTCATCCACAAATCAATTCCAGTGACTTCTTGAATGATCACGCCCCCTGCATAGAGTGAAACGCTAATTTTTGTAAGAACGTAACCAATAATGGAAATAGCAGTGAAATATCCCTGGCAGGCCGAATTATAGCGACGACCTAAAAACTCTGGCATGGTGTAAACACCACTTCGCAAATAAAACGGAACAAAAAGCCATCCCAATAAAAGAAGAATTAAAGCTGCAAGCCACTCAAAATGCCCCACTGCGAGTCCCGAAGCAGCCCCAGTCCCTGAAAGTCCTAACAAATGCTCGCTTCCAATATTAGACATGAAGAGACTCGTTCCCACTGCGAACCAACCCAAATCTCTTCCCGCTAAAAAATAACTTTCGCTTTCTTTTTTATTGTTATTTTTTAAGAAGGCCCACCAAGCAACCCCTAAAACTCCAGTAAAATAAAGTGCAATCACGACGATATCGATGGTCTCAAGCTGTTTCATAGTGCCGATGGCTTTACCATGGCGAGTCAAGACTCTCAAAACATTTATTTATGCTCGACAGGCCCAGGGAGGGTACTATATGACGTTACGAAAGGAGAAATGCCAATGAGCGTAGAATTCTACAATGTTAAAACTCGCAGTAAGGTGTCTGTTGATGAAACTAAAATTCAAAAAGCCACTTTGAAGAGACAAAATAAAAACGGCACTACGCAAATCCGTTATGTTCTTCGAGCCTTGGTGGATGGCATGAAATTGACCAAGTTCGTTTCTCAGAAAGATTGGGAATCTATCAACGCTCCAGTAGTTGAGTAATCCCCATTTAATTAAAGAGGTTTTCATGAAAAAAGCATTCCTTGGGAGTTTGTTGGCTTTTTTCATGTTTACTTCGGGAAAAGCTCTCGCGACTCCCTCAAGTCTTCCCGAATATGGATATCAAACGGTTCGAGAAATTTGGGATCAACTTATCTATTACGGGCTTCTGAAAATGGATCCTTGGGATCCGGCGCTTCCAAAGCCTCAAGTTCCCGCTTTAAAAGCAGTCGTTAGTAACCGCGTAGGGTTAATCGCTTATTACGATGAGGAAAATGGCCTTTTAGCAACCACTCTCGTTTTTAAAAATCCAGATGGGGGCCAACGACATTCTGTTTCTTTCAATAAAGAAAATATTGAATTTGTGACGCCTTATCAGG
>JBJSXY010000075.1:0-3630 GCA_046086625.1 Pseudomonadota bacterium
TCGAGCTCTGGGTGCCAGCTTACCGAGGGATTGCCTCCGAAACCCGCGTTTGCCTTCAAGGCAAAACAGAAACCAAACAAATTCTCGATTTGAAATGCGGTAAAGTTTTATCTGTTGATAAGCAAAACGTGCTTGTGGAAGTAACCAAAGGCGGGCTCAATTTTCAATTAGGCGAAATGGTCACTGTGTTGACAGAAAATCGCGCAATAGGCGAAGAGCGTATGGTTGCTTCTTATTATGATGCCCTCAGCGGCCAAATGCCCGCTCGTACAGGGGTAGCTGCTGGAATGACTTTCGGACTGAATTATTTTTTTCCAAGCGTGCATTTTGAATTTGCCGTTAGCCCTGCAGTGACTTTAGGGCTTTTGGGAATTTATGGAGATTCCCAATCTAATAACTCACGGAACAAGACTTACGGGGGGCTTGCGAGCGTGACGTACTATACGCCGCAACCTTCCTTGGGATTAAACTTCGAACTCCTTTTTGGGGGCTATAACTCCAACGTTTCGTATGGAGTTGTTGGCGAAGAAGTAACTTCAATTGCAGTAGCAGGATTAGTTGGCTGGAAAGGGTATCTCTCCGAGCAGTTTCATTACCGTTTGAATGCCGGGGCCCAGTATGTTTCGAATCGAAAGACTCCTCAGTATCTTGATTTCGCAAGTGTCCTCCCATTCTTCCGTGTCGAAGTCGGCGTTTCATTTTAACGCTTCTTTTACTTCGTCATCAAAGTTGTATTGATCTAAAGAATCCAAAAACTCTGTGACTTGATAGGGTACTAAAGCTTTCTTGGCGTTAGCTGCATAGAAATAAGATCGAATAGGAAAAGTAGGGTTTTTCCTAAAACCATCGGTTTTTTCCCAGGGGACTACTTTTAAATCTACTTTCAGATCGAGATTCCTCTGTTCCACGCCTTGTTGCACCAGTCTTTTGGCAAGGACTCCCACTAAATTAATAATTCTCTCCGTTAGAGAATTTCTATATTGGGTGTAGCTCGTTTGAACGGCAGGAAGGATCGCCCCCCCTCTCGAGGCTCTTCTTAGGGCGTTCGCTATCACTTTGGGAGCAAGTCCTCCCCCCGGCATAGTTCGCGCAATATCATCTGCAAGAAGATAGTAAATATGATCGACCCCTCTAGTGATGAGTTTTCTTACAGGAGTTTGAGGGTAGTAGGCAGTCACATTGAGCTTTGGTTGCATCGGCAAAAGATTAATTGCTGTGACCAAATGCCCATCCATTATTTTCTTGTATCCATTTTTCTTAAGCCAATCGTCAAACTCAGTCCAAAAAGCGTCTTCAAACTTTCCTGTGTCTTCCAGTTTGCTCTCTAAAAAAGATTTCTTGTTTTTATAAATGAATCGAGTTCCTTCGGGACTGAAAAAAAACTTAAGAAGAGCTTGTGCTAAATTATCGGTGGCTTTTTTTCCAAACACTAAATCAACATCCCAAGTAATGGTGTCTTGGTAAGACCCGATCGCTAAATCCCACCAGGAACGGGAAGTGCTTTTGTTTTCTTGAGTGGGGCGCTTGTTAACTGCCGTGGTAACGCTATGCTTTTGCTTCTCTGAGAATCCCAGAAGCGATAAATGAAGAATGCTGAGAACTAAAAATCGATTCAAGGAGAAGCCCCTCCGGGCCTCTTGAAACTGCAAAAGCAGTGCCCTCCTAAAATTGCTCCGGTTCATGGTAGAGTATTCTCATGGTGTCCTTTTCAGAAATCGTCCGGCTTTTTCTACGTTTAGGTGGTTTAGGCTTTGGAGGCCCTGTGGCTCTTGTCGCCATGATGGAACAAGAATGCGTGGTTGAAAAAAAGTGGATCTCCCGAGAGCGATTTGAGCAAAGTTTTGTCATCTGCAAAATGCTTCCAGGGCCTTTAGCTTATCAAATGGCTCTTTGGGTGGGCTACGAACTGCGGGGTGTTTTTGGTGGGATTCTGGCTGGGGTGGCCTTCATATTTCCGGCGGCTACGCTTTTGTTTCTCTTTGCGAAGTTTTACGAGTCAATCCAAAGTGTCCAGGCTTCTGCTTGGATTCTGGATGGGATGCGAGTGGGGGCTTTAGTCATTATTCTTCAAAGTGTCGGCTCCTTGTTCTCTCCGTACAAGAGAAAAGTATCAGCATGGGTGTATTCGGTTATCGGAGCATGTCTCATGCTTTTATTTCCGAGGTGGGAGCCCGTAATTATTTTGTTTGGCGGATTTCTAAGTTTAATTCTTATTCGAAAATGGCCCCTTTTTCGAATGAAGCTCTCAGCTCCCACACTTTTGTTTGCTTTGTTTTGGGTGCATTTTAAAGCAGGTGCTTTTGTTTTCGGAACTGGGCTTGCGATTGTTCCAGTCATTGAAAGAGAAGTAGTGGGTGTTTTCCATTGGCTTTCAAAAGAAGAATTTCTCGATGCTTTGGCTTTTGCCCAAGTGACTCCAGGGCCTGTAACCACCATTGCTGCTTTTATTGGGTACAAAGTGGCGGGGGGACTTGGGAGTTTAGCAGCTGCTTTTGGTATCTATTTGCCAGGCGCTCTCACTATTTTGGGAATATTACCTTGGGCGAGACAAAAAATAGAGAAACGTTCCTGGCTTTCTGATTTTCAAATGGGAGCTGTTCCAACAGTGATTGGATGCTTGGTCACAGCAGCGTATGGTCTTCTCGCTTCCGCTCTATCGACTTCTACTCTGGTGATGAGTTTTATCGTGCTTTTACTCGTTCAAGTCGTGTTCGTTCTTCCAGCTTGGGTGATTATTGTTCTGGGGAGTGTGTTGCAGCCGATTTTAAAGAGCGCCGTCGCTTTAATTCACGGGTAATCAGATCTAGCTCTCGAAGAGTTTGTCCAGAAATGGCACTGTTTTCTTGGGCTCTTCGAATGAGGTAGGGAGTAAGCTCTCTCACCGGTCCGTAGGGAACATACTTTGCAGCTTTGAATCCTTTTTCAGCCAAATTAAAAGTCAAATTATCGCTCATGCCCATGAGTTGCGAAAAATACACTCGCTCATCTTTTGCAGAAAGTCCGGAATCTAAAAGTAAGTCGACTAGGAGCTGGGTCGATTCTTCGTTGTGAGTGCCTGAAAAAACAGAAACGTGTTCAATGTGCTTGATGAGAATCTTCAAAGCTTCATTGTAGGCCGCATCCGTAGCGGCTTTATCGGGTTGAATCGGAGAGGCGTGCCCTAAGTCTTTTGCCCGCTTTCGCTCTTTTTCCATGTAAGCGCCTCGAACAAGTTTGATGCCCAATCGGTAACCCTTCGATTGCGAGTCCTGAAGCAACCGATTCAGATAAGAGAGTCGATCACTGCGATACATTTGAAGCGTGTGATAAACAATGACATCTTTTTGATTGAATTCTCTCATCAACTCTTCCACTAAGGAGTCGATAGGATCTTGAATCCAGGTTTCCTCCGCATCGATGAGAACGCGCACTTTGAGGTGAGAAGCTTTTTCAATAATTCTTCGGACTCTTTGTCGAGATCTATCCCATTCGGGAAGTTCAATTTCTGTGAGTGGAAGTTTTGCGTGAAGTTTTTCAAGAAGTTCAAATCTCGCAAGGCCCGTCACTTTAAAAACTGAGAACGGAATCGACGTAGTTTGAGCAGCGAGATTAAGCGTGCTGAGGAGCTCTCTTTCAGTTGAATCGAAGGTG
>JBJSXY010000076.1:0-8718 GCA_046086625.1 Pseudomonadota bacterium
TTTTCTTTTTTCTTATGTAGTTTTGCTTTTTGGCTTCTTTTTTCCTATCGCGAGTTGGCCTCAGGTAGGGAGACATTATTTGTTTTTACTTTTAGCTATTGGTTTTATTGGAGATGGGGTCTCGTGGGTGGTGGGTTCTCAATGGGGAAGACCGAGAGAGAGTGCCTTTGCTGTTTTGTTTTTCTCTCTCCTAGTTTCTGGAATCTGGGTTAGGTTTCTTTACCCCGATTATGTGAATTCTACATTTTTCTGGAGAGTTGTTTTGCTCGTTCCTTTTTTCAGTTTTCTTGCCCGTTTAGGACGCGTTTTTGGGCGAATTTTTACTGATTATTCAAAATTAAAATACACATGGCTTATAGGCAGATGGAATAGTTTATTATTATCCACTCCTCTTTTCTTTTGGGCTATTTACTATGTTTGGGAATAAGAAGAGTTTCGAGGTTTTTCCCAGTCTGATTATTTTGGTTGCATCGGCTTTGATCACTATCGTCTTAAAACCCCAATCCTACCAGCGCCCCTCAGTTTTGAGGGTTGCTCATGCGGGTGGCGAATTAATCGATATGAAAATGACGAACTCATTGGATGCTTTAAATGCAAATGAGCGTGTTTTTGACTTTTTTGAAATCGATCTGAATTTTACTCAAGATGGTAGATTGGTGTGTCTTCACGATTGGGCAGAAAGTTTCGAGTATACATTTGGTTTTAAAATCAAGGAGCCACTTACTTACGACGAGTTTATAGATTTGGTTCGGAAAAATAAGAAATTTACCAACTGTACTTTGGAATCATTGATGGTCTGGCTCAGCAAGCATCCAACGAAGAAATTAGTTACGGATGTAAAAGATAATAATATTGGAGCCCTAAAAGTTATCTCTGATAAATATCCTCAATACTTGAATCAAGTAATTCCTCAGATCTATAGCCCTGACGAATACTATCCTATTTGGAAAATGGGCTATCGAGATATTATTTTTACTGTGTATCGTTTCGGCTTTGATAAACAAAAAATAATAAAAGCTGTTAACCGTTATGATCTTTTTGCCATCACAATGCCCGCAAGCGGTGTTCCTATTTTGGGGAAGTTGCTAAATGACCTAAAAATTCCTATTTATGTGCACACGATAAATTCAACTGAAGATGCTAATACTCTTTTGTCAGGAGGCGTCTCGGAAATTTATACTGATAACCTGAGGCCAACTGCTATGAAATCAAGTGAAACATCAGGTTAACTGAGTTTGTGCGATTCATTTAAACTATTAATAATGCCAACAAAAAAGAAATTATTCATTGAAGAACTGTTGGGGTGCGCGGCTTCGTTGGGACCCTATACGGTTTGCTTAAAGTACTTATCCAACCTGATCTATTCAAATAATTCAGGTCTTTTATGGGTTTCTATTGGCAATGCCTTGGCACCCCAATTTCTTTTATACTTAATCCTTCGATTCTTTTTCTCGGCTTTAACATCCGGAATCGTTTCAGGAACTCTTGCGTTAATTCTAAGTTTAGCGAATCAGAAAAAAATGGTCATAACAGATTCCGCTTTGTCTTGGTTTGATTTAAATCAAGCTAATAATGCTCCTGTGTTTCTAAAATATTTCGAAACCCATCATTGGCTCATTTTGTTTTTTGTTTTCCTCGCGATACTTTTAACATTGATTTTATTTTCACCTTCGAAAAGCCGGTTCCTGTTTTTACTCAAAACCAGGGTTCTTTTGGTAATCTCTTTGATGGCCTATGTTCTTTGGCCCCATTGGCTTTCCCGAAATGAGGAACTGAATGAATGGGCAACAAAAACTAGTTTTAAAAGGGGCATTGGTTTCATCAATTGGAATGATAAAGGGAATGTAAGAGCTAATGGACTCTTGAATCATCTGATACAAACGAGTGTTCGCCAGGTTCCCTCTCCTCCTGAGGAAACGCAAATACAGAAGTTTTTAGATCTGAAGAAAGAATCTCTACCTAATGGAAGCAGGCCTCGAACTGTCGTGATGGTCTTGTGTGAGGGATGTTGGCATGATGAGAAATACTTTTCAGATATTTTCCAACCACTGAAGAATCAGGGCTTTTCAGAGCTTCGGTCGGTGTCACCTGCTTTTGGCGGGGCTACTGTAAATGCTTCTTTCGAAGTGTTGTTTGGTTTGCCTTCCCGAACACCCCATTTAAGTGGAGTTGTTTATCAGAACTATGCAAACCAAATTAAGACGAAAGCAGAGGCACTACCTCAGCATTTCAGAAATAGCGGATATCAAACTGTAGTGATTCATAATTTTTACAGAAAAACCTGGAACCGGGACATCCTAAAGCCCAAGCTCGGATTTAATAAATTTATATCCCTGGAAGACATGAACTATAAATTAAAGGATGGGGAATGGTTACCAGATGATTCGATCCTTTATGAAATCGCCCTGAAAGAGATAAAGAAAAATGAAGGTTCTCCAGTTTTTCTATACTTAGTTACTGTCTATGGGCATGGTCCATTCGCTGAAAAGAATGGCGATTTGGGCGTGGGGGAATATCGACGAAAACTTAAAGTATCCATTGATCGACTATCTGACTTTTCGAAAAAACTTTTTGAAATCGATTCGAATGCACTGCTTTTGATGGTGGCGGATCACAAACCGGGACTCAATCGTTGGTTTTATGAGAGCGGAGTTTTGCCAAAAGAGATGTTTGACACCCAGAACTGGTGGGTTTCAGCCAATCTGGCTGAGAAACAAAGAGGAGATGTACCGGCTTATATAAAAGCTAAGAGTCCAGAAAAGACTGCTGAATTTATAAGAAATTCAAATGGCGCACCCCTTTATTGCCTCGTGGCTGAGTTTAATGATCAGTTTCTAAACCTTCCTTGGGCTGCTACCCAATACTCAAAAGAAAACAAGATTTGTTCTGGTCATAAGACAAAAACCTATAAGGAATTAAATAATTCTTATCCCTCGTGGCTCTATTCCCTCTCCCTTTTTGAAGATCTGTGGGATGAATCCAAGCGAGCTAATTATTTCTAGCGCCAGACTCAATCCAATTAAAGATGGCTGATAATTGAGAGCTGTTAAGGGGGGGGGCGCCTTTAGGCATGCTCTGCGAAGCAACGGCTTGATAAAGTCGGCTACGAAGAGGCTCTCCAGAAACCACCCAGCCTGAATTTAGAAGCTCGGAATAACTAATAACGACGGAGCGATGGCAACTGGAACATAAAGGAAACAGAATTCTCTCATTTATTGATGAGAAGTTGCTGGCCAAGTTGACCTCATTTGAGATTTTGCTCCGATTCATACCACAGCTACTGAGCAAAAGAGCGATTAATCCCAAAAAACCACATTGAAATAACTCCCGTCGGAACATAGGATCTTTTACCAAAGTTTTAGGCAAGGGGAAACGTCTTGTATAAAATCAACCCGAAGAGAAAGACCTGTTGGATCCGATGGGGCCTTCTTATCGTGACTGCGGGTCTTAGTTCCTGTAATCGGAGCCCAAGTTTTTCATCCAATCAATTAAATGGCATCACCCCAACATTTTCTTACGTGAAATCTGTCATTTTAGATACCCAATGTCTTCGATGCCATTCTCACACTCATCCTGAAGGTGGCGTTTCAGTTTACTCCTATGACGAACTGATGTCTTCTCCGGGCGCTGTGGTTCCGTTTCAACCCCACCAAAGTCAACTTTTCTGGCAATGCTATAAAGGTCTGATGCCCGAGGATGGTCCACGTCTTTCTAATGCCGAACTACAAACGCTCTACGATTGGATAGCTTATGGCGCACCCAACAACTAAATTAATTCTTTTTATTTCTTTTTTTTGTTTATCTGGACTCTGTGAAGCAAAGTCCTATCGCTTCCAATTGGCCCAGGGAAAATCAAAAGTGGAATTTGAAGGGACTGGAAAACCAAGTCTATTAAAAATTCATGGAACGAGCGAACAGAATCTCGATGGCTATTTTGTTTTTGATGGAAAGAAAGTGTCAGGAAAAGCGATTTTTCATTTGGAAAGCTTAGATACGGGAATTGAACTTCGAAATGACCACATGCGGAGTCGTTATTTAGAAGTTGCGAAATATCCAAAAGCAGAGCTTGAAATTAAGGAAATGAATTTGAATCAAGATTTCAATCCAAAAGATTTCAAAGCAGCCGTTCCCTTCCAAGGGATCCTTCAATTGCACGGAGTGTCCCATTCGGTCACTGGAAAAATAACAGTTCAAGTAGATGAGGGGGAACTGGAAATTGAGTGCGAATACGGTCTCTCAATTGCCGACTTCAAAATTCAACGGCCCTCTTATGCGAATATTTCAATGACAGACAAAGTAAAAGTGAATGCCAAGACCAAATTAAAATGGGCGGGAGCTTCATGAGGTTTGGTTTTACTTTCATATTGGTTTTTCTAAGCCAAACGATTTTTGCTTTTCCTCAAAATGTACGGGCTGGATATGCTAACTGTGTCACTTGTCATCAAAGCCCGACTGGCGGAGGAATTCTAACTTCTTATGGCAGAAAATTATCGGCTGATTGGATGAGTGCTTGGGGACGAGAAAATGAGGATGAGTTTCTGTATGGGTCCGTTTCCTTGCCCCAATGGTTGAATATGGGCGGGGATATCCGAGCGTTGCAGCTTTATCAGAACAGAGCGAGTCGTGAGTCGGCTGAGTTTATTTTTATGCAAGCGGATGTCGAGGCAGCTGCTTCAATCGGAAAAGTAACGGTGGATGCAACAGCCGGAGTAACTCCTCAGGGAAATCCCTTGAGCCGACGGCACTTTTTACAATACCAACCTACGGAAGAGCTTTCATTCCGAGTGGGGCGATTTCTTCCGGCCGTAGGGATCAATACAGAGAACCATTCCGTTGCAGTCAAACGAGGGGTGGGGCGTGATCAAGGAACAGAAACTTATAACGTTGAAGCGGCTTGGATAGACCAGAATTTCGATGTGTTCATTACTGGGATTCTGGGCAGACCCGACAGCTTAAATTTAGGTGCGGAAATGGGAGGGGCTCTAAGCTCCAGCATTTTCTTAGGGAATCGACATAAAATTGGGGCAAGTTATGTGGTTCTCACTCGAAATGTCGGTTATCGAAATCTTGCAGGGCCATTTTTTATTTTGGGATTAGGAAAAAAATTCTTTCTGATGGTGGATACCGCTTTTACGTGGTTCAAACCCCAATTAGGGGCTGTTCAATCGGGCTTTGCAGATACCGTGAGATTTAATTTTGAAATGAGCCAAGGAGTTCATTTTTATTTGAGCCAAGAGTTCTTTCAAAATAATTTTCAGGATACAGCTTCCCGAATGGAAGCCTATGGGGTGGGTTTTCAATTTTTTCCACGGCCCCACTTGGAGCTCAATACTCAGTTTCTGAAACAGCGCTACGGGGGAACTAGCTCAAGTTTTGCCGATTACGCCTATGCGATGCTTCACTTTTATTTGTAAGATCTCAAGAAAACCTGTCGTTAAGACGATAAAAAAAAATATAAGGAGATCTTAAATGAATAGAATTACTGAAGTTGTTTTAGGACTAGCCCTAACAGCCACTTTGGCTGCGCCCAATGCTCTTGCTGATAAAGGTCACCACGGCCATCATGGTAACTCTGCTTGTAAAGAAGACATGAAGAAATTCTGTAAAGGAAAACATGGGGCCGATAAGAAAGCTTGCGTTGAAGCTAACAAGGCCCAATTTTCACAAGGTTGCCAAGAAGCGATGGCAAAGCATGAAAAACACGAAGACCATGAGCACCATGAGGGAACGGATCATTCCGAACAACACTAAGTGGCTTTGATTCTTGAGTGACTGAGCCAAAAGCTCAGTCCACTCAAAATCAAACAAATTATCGCAAGCAAACTATTCGCAAGAACCGGCCCTAAAGGCTCAGCTAGCCCCTGGTAGGCACTTCTTAAAAAGAAGGCAAGTGCTCCTAAGATGAGTATTCCGCTGAGGCTCCTCAAGAAAAAGCCTAAGAAAGCCATGGGAGAATTTTCTTTGCCCCATTCCTTTTTGAGTTCTAAAAAACTACTTAAGTAGCCGAGTGCTTTCCCAGGTTCCCGAGCTTTCCCAGAAGAAACCCCAAACCCAAAGCCGCTCCCACAGCCGCATAGGGATGTGTTTCAATGCTCTGCTCCACTTTCTCATTCGCATTTCTAAGCTGACTGCGGATGTTTCGAATGGTCTCTTGGGCCTGTCGTGCCACAGATTCGGTGTCTACTTTTTCAAGTTGTTGAGTGCTCATCTCTTTTGCATCGTTAATGAGGACTTTGAGATCGTTTTGTAAAGTCTCTAAGTCTCTTTCTAAACGTTTTTGTGAAAGCATCACTTCTCCTTGGTTATTCTTCCTCTCGAAAAACCATGCAGAGAAGATGCCAGTTTAGGAGTTCGAAAAAACTTCTAGGGTTGATCCAGAAACCGCGCCGGACCGGGTTTCATTGCATAAAAACAAAACTATTTTTGCGATGTCTAAGGGAGTCGCTTTGGCTTTCATTCCTGGGATAGCTTGTCTCAACATTTCAGTATCAACTGCGCCAGGCGCAATGCAATTCACTCGGATTCCCAAAGCATTTCCTTCAACTGCAAGTGCTTCGGTAAGTCCTACAACAGCAAACTTACTGGCAACATAGGAACTGAGCCCCGGAAATTTCTCTGTGCCTCGAATCCCAGCTAACGAACTGATATTTACAATAGACGAATTGGATTTTGCATTTTTAAAAAATGCCTGAGCGCACAAAAAAGATCCCGTTAAGTTGATTCGAATGACTTTCTCCCAATCTTCCAGAGATTGTTCTTTGACGCCCTTATTAATGAAAACAGCCGCATTGTTAACAAGAGCAGTGGGAGTGCCTAGCTCAGTCCTCGTTTTCTCAAACCACTTGTTCACAGTTTCGGGTTGGCTGATGTCGCCGCAAAGACCAAGCACTTTTCCAGGAAACTGTTTCGAAAGTTCATCGGAAGTTGTCTCTATTTCCGTGGCGGTTCGACTAATGAGTGAAACCTTTGCGCCCTCTTTAAGAAAAGCTTCAGCACAAGCTCTTCCAATTCCCTTAGCTCCGCCCGTGATCATTACGATATGCTCGGTCATTCTTCCTCCACATGACTTTTTACGGATCCTAGAATAGCTTCTTCCGCATGAAAACCCAAATTCACCTTCGTAAAGAAAATTTAAAATTTTCCTCAGCTCATATGACTGTCTTTCCCGATGGGACCAAAGAAGCGCTTCACGGACATAACTACCAAGTAGAGCTGACTCTCCAGCTAAAAGACAGCTCATTCAAAAAAATGGTGTCTTTTTCGGTTTTCAAAGAGGCGCTCAAAACCTTAGTGAAAGATTGGGATGAAAAAGTATTGATAGCTGAAAAAAACCCATTTTATGAAGAAGTCTCTCGCTCAAAAAAAGAGATTGAGTTCAAAGTGTGCAAGAAGCGTTACGTGCTTCCTATGGATGAAGTGGAGTTCCTGCCGATTGAGAATATTTCAAGTGAAGCTTTGGCTGAGTGCTTATTAAAGGGCTGGGTTAAAGAAGTGGGAGAGGGAAAATTGAAGAATTGGACTGAGCGAGTTGTATTAAGAGTAGATGAAAGTCCGGGGCAGGGTGCCAGCGTTGAATTAGGTTTTTAAATAAACTAGCCTAGAGATGTCCAACGATTGCGAGCGAGCCGAAGCTTTAGCAGCGTGAGAAAAATGGGGACGGGGAGAGAAATAAGCAGTGTAAAAAAAATACCGAAGAAGGTTTTTTCCGAGCTAGAGAGCGTTGTAATCGAAAAATAAAAGGCCACGAAAATAACAATCATTTCTACTATAGAGACAAAAGCTGGAATGAGAGCTGATAGAATGCGCTTTTTGCTCGAAGAAAAGTGAAGGCTCTGTTGCAAAATCACTGAATGTAAGAGCCCTTGTCCCAGAAACCAAAAAATTCCTAACGTAATTCCAAAGACATAGATCAAATAGCAGCTTGTCGAACTTGTGACTGAGCTAAACTCAACTCGAAAGGTCAGGGGAGCGATGACCGTGCAGAAAAGCCACAAGGGGAGAAAAAAAACAAAGAGCCGTAGGATGATCACAGAAAACATCCTGTGGCGTTTCAGGGGAAGAGTTAAATAATAGTGCCGGGATAGGATGTGATCTGAGCGAATGACGGTACCCACGATGTTCGCTGTTTGCAAAACAGAAAACATAAAACACGAAAAGCCGAGGATAATAATTGAGTTACTGTTGGGCCAGATAAAGTAGCTCGAAGTTAATACAAATGCGACGGCAGCAAAGATAATCCAGATTACTAATGAATCTCGAAAGTCTTGTACTAGGAAATGCTTAATCATTTTATTCGAGCTCCCGAGCAATGAGCTTTGAAAACTGCAAGGGATCTTGTCCTGATAAAAAATCTGATTTTTCTTTAAATAAGTTAAGTCGGCCCTTTGAAATTAAGGCCACATGAGAAATATGGTTAATCAGATCTTCCAAAATATTCGTAGCGAGAACTACAGTGGCCCCTGTTTTTCGGCTGAACGTAGATAAAAATTCAAGAAACTTTTGCCGGCCAATAATGTCTAGAACGGCTGTAATTTCATCCGCGATAATCAATTTGGGATTGATGGAAAGCGAACTGACCACTTGAACGCGCCTGATTTCTCCAGCCGATAAATTAAAAATGCGGGCGGCGGGATCTACTTTGAAAAGTGCGATGAGCTCAGATTCTAATTCTTTAGAATAAGAGGGATAGAAAAAATGATTAAAAGAAAGAAAATCTGC
>JBJSXY010000077.1:0-5672 GCA_046086625.1 Pseudomonadota bacterium
CTAAATCTTCCGGGCTAATCCGGCCTTCTAGAAATAGAAAAAACTGCTTTAAATCTCCTTCATACGCCCGACGGGTATGCTCACTTAATTGGTTTTGTAAAAATGGTTGAATTTCTTGAGCCCACTGGGGCAATGAAACTCTCGGCTTCTTAGGGCGCAGCGCCTCCACCCAAGAGCCTTGTCCAGTAAGCTTTTCGGGCTCTTCTTGTTTAAATGCTTTATAAACGCTTGGATTTTGCCGATAGGCCAGTTGGATGAATTTTTCCCAATCTTTTTGAGAACGCTTTTTGAGGGATCGAGAAAGACGGAAAAGAATCCAAAAAAGAGCTTTGTTGACTTGTTGCGCTAACACTTGCTGCATCGCTCCCAATTTAAGCCGTTTATTGGCTAATATTATTATTGATAACTAAAATTATAAACAATAAATGCCGTTTTGGAAGTCTTTAAATTCAATGGTTTTTGGTCAGGTTTTGGGACTCGTCTTCCTCTTAGGAGGCTGCGCGTCTCAACAACCTTCGGATGAGGCTTTTCGCACTCGAATGTACGAGGGGACTTACGATGATGTATGGCTATCGGCGTTAAAGGCACTGAATGACTATCCGCTTCGGGTTTCCAATAAAGATTCAGGGAGAATCCTGACCGAGACCGTCAATGGCCCCTATAACGAGTTAGTGCTCACCTACCCCGGCCCTCTGGAACAGCCGGAGCGGTTCCGTTACAGCTTAAAATTAAGTTTTGCCAGATTGGTTTCAGATAGGACCAATCGCCCGTTAGTTCGAGTTCGTATTATTAAGGAATTAGAGCAGTTTCAGGATTTTTATACGGGTTGGTTAAGCTATCCTTCCGATGGAATCGAAGAAAAGATACTGCTTTATCGAATTGAGCAGGTTCTTAGCATGGAGAAAGCCCTCGCCAAATCTCTTGAGCGCCGAGGAAGAAAGAAAGCCCAAGATTAGGGCTTGGTTTGTTTGTCCTGAGAAAGCGATTCGATATCAGACAAAAGCGTTTGAATATCTTCGGGCATGGGGTCTTTTGCAGACGGCTCGGGCGTCGGAGCTTCCGAGAATGAAGAAAGCTGTTTCTTGAGAGAATTCAGTTCCAACTTTAGTTTTTCGTTTTCACTCTTCAATTCTCCCAGGGTACTAATTTCTTCTTGAACAATTTCATACTCCAGCAGTTTATTTTCCAAATAAGAAATGGTCTTTTGCATTTTTTCTGCTTCTGCTGCTCCGGATTGAGATTCTTGCGCTTTTAATTTCTCAGCTTCTAGTTGCCTAATTTGAGCCATAAGAGCCAAGTATTCAGGCGTTTCTTCTACTTTAAAAGAGGGGATCATTTCGGGTTCAGGAGCGGCGACGATTTCAGCGCTCTCGTAGCGAAGCTTTTTCAGCATCATCGCAACGAAAACCCACGATAAAGAAGTGACACCTAAGATTTCTCCTAGCAGCGTGTACCCAAGGGGGCCCTGAAGAGGCGAAGAAATGGGATCCATCATTTAAGTATATCCTTTGCTCTTTGTATCGGCACTCGTCTTAATCCCATTCATCCTTTTTACTGCTGCGGAGCTTCTTTTTAAAGCTTTGAGCCCGCTTCTCGGTTAGCCGTTCCCTCGTACTACGGGCCGGAGGAGCTGTCTTTTTTCGAGGCGTGGGGCGATGAAATAGACGCTCCAATTTCTCTTCTAACCGGCTGAGCGCGGCTTCTAGATTCTGCTTTTGAGATCTTCTCTCTGTAGCCAGTACCGTAATGCCAGTCGGCAAATGCGTCACCCTCACCCCGGTCATTCTTTTGTTACGATTTTGACCCCCTGGGCCACTTCCTTTTAAATGGGAAACGCTTATTTCGTTTAATTTAAGTTTAGTCATTACTCCACCTCACGCCGCGAAAGATTCGTCGTGTCTAAAAAAAATGCAAAAACAACCATTTTCTCTTCATGATCTGCTCATTTTCTACCGTTAAGCATTCTGAAGCTGGCAACTTATGATTCAAAACTCGGTTAACGAATTTCAAATTCTGTATAAAGCGCTGACCTATTTCAGGACGCACTGGTGGCTCTTTTTGCTCGAAGTTGCCGCGATCTATTCTCTTTCTATCCATAACTTCAGTAAATCTCCGCCCATATTCGATTCCTACGCTCGCATTTTGATCGACTCCTCCAAGAGAAGCCTATACCAAACTTTGGTTCCAGGGATTTCTACTAATAGTTTATCTAGAAAACAAAATTTAGCTAATTTGCTGAGCAGTGCTGAAATGATGGAACGATTCCAAGTTTCATTAACTGAGTTTTACAGTAATGAAGGACGCCCCTCTCACTTACGTCCCTACTTTCCGGGGGGATCGCCACTTCCTGCAGAGCGATTTCGAGCCTTTGTTGCTCTGGGCTACGATAAAAATAGCGACATCTATAACATTCATTGTACTTCTCAAGTGGCTCAAGCAGCTCATGATCTTTGCTTGGTCTACATGAATACGATTGAGCAATATTATCCGGAAATTGGTCAGAGAGACATCATGATGAAACGTGACTTTCTCTCCAGACAAATTTCAAGCTTTCTCTCTCAAATAAAAGAACGCGAAAAGCAAATCGTTGATTTCCAACAAAGCAATGAAGAATTCTTTAACTATATCGTTCAGAGCGTAGAAGAAAAAGGACTTCAAAGATTAAGGTTGCGACGACACTCGCTCATGCAAAAGATAGCGAATAATAGAGCGATCCGTTCTCTCCTTTTAGAAATGCCTAGAGCTAATAAAGGTCAACTCACTTTAAGAGCGGGCACTATTGAAGCACTTACGAAAAAAGTAAGTGAGCTTCAGTATCAATTGGAGCTTGTTGAGGCTTCAGCTGCTGCGGATGCTCCCCAAAGAGCCGAAAACATCAAATTACAACTTCTGGAAGCCTCTGAGCAACTAGCAAAAGTAAATGAAGAAGAAGTCACGGCCTTTTTGAAGACCCCTATTCCTCCTTCCGAAGTCAGTAGAAAATTAGCGAATTTAGAAATTGAGTACCGAAGTAATAAACTGCAATTGAAAAGCCTGGAGACTCAAATTGAAGAACTCCAAGGAAAAGAACGTCGTTTCGGTCAAATGAAGTTGGATTATGAAAGAATGTTAACTGAGCTTTCTCATCGCAAGAAGCTCATGACTAACTTGTATCAAAAAGAGCAAGAAACTGAAGTTGAACTCTCTGCCGGAAATGCCGAAATTTTCAAATTAGCGAATCCTTCTCTTCCCAATCACCGAAGTTCACCTCAGTTAACAAAATATCTCTATGGCGCTTTTTCCATGAGCCTTTTCGTTGTTGCTATCACTTCTGTGCTTCTCATGGCCATGTTCCCACGACTCGACTCTGAAGCTGAAGTGCATCGTTTAAATCTTCCCGTTCTTGGAAAAGTACCTCTAGTAAAAAAATTCAGAACAGTTCAAGATGACATTCCCGGGTATGGGCTTGAGCATTTAAAGATCATGATTTACCGAATTGTGCGAGAGACAAAGGATCTGAAATGTCCCGTTGTGATCGTAAGTTCTCCTCACGCTCGAGAAGGAAAAAGCACCCTGACTCACTTTCTGTCCATCGCATCTCAGAATCCGGACCGAAAGACTCTTCTTATTGACGGTGACTTGTTAACCGCACACCCAAATAAATTTTTTGGTTATGCAGAGGATGCCACCAAAGGGCTTGGCAGCTTTTTAGAAGGCTCGACAACTTTACCCAACTGGCGCGATCTTATCTTAAAGACTGAATACACTGGCATCGACTTTATGCCTCGTGGAGCTCGGATGGAAACAGTAGCTCTCCCTCATTTTCTAAAGCCCATGGAGCAACTCTTAAAAGATCTTCGAAATGAATATGACATGATTTTCATTGATACGCCCCCACTTTTTGCTTCAAACTTGGCTCATCAATGGGCGAGCTTAGGTGATTTAATTATCTTAGTGGCAAGAATTTTCTCGACGCGTCCCAAAGACATTCAAGAAGCTATCCAAACGTGTAAAGTTTTCTCCAAAGCTCCCGTGGGAATAGCCCTAAACTGTGTCCGATTAAGCGGCGCTAACAAGCGGGCATCCAACTACTACTTCTCAAAGAAGAAAGTAGTTCCCCCACGATTAGCTGCCTAACTGGTCTTGTGTTAAAATGAGAGATAAATGAAACCCTTTTCTTTTGGCCTGTTAGCTTCAGTGGTTTTCAGTTTGTCCGTTTGCTTCTCTTTTCTTCGAGCGGATGAGTCTCCCGCTAAAGTGGCCATTCTGCCCTCCACTGATTCTTCAACGTACGATTTAGGTTCCGATCTTCAGAAAGCTCTCTCAAAACTTTATCGAGAGTCCGGAAACTACCTCCCAAGCCAATCAGAACTTAATCTTGAGAGTTTTACTCCTCCTGAAGTTAGTCGATTGATGGTCGAACTGAACGTCAATGCTTTGTCTTTTGTTCTTTTGGAACAAGAGCGCTTATCTCTTTTTCTTTTTGACAAGAATCACCCTCTTCAATTCATTGTCAGTTCCAAAACTTTAAATAATGATATTGAATCTAAATTCAAACTTGCCTTCGAGGATTTAACTCGCCTCCACAAAGAGGAGAGATATCAAGAATTGCCAGGAGCAAAGAACGAAAGAGTGGCATCGACAACAAAATGGCCTAAACGAGATCCTCGCATCGCCGATGAGGCTAGGGTTTTATTTAGAACACTTTCCTCTCAAACCAATTCGTCAGTCTATGTGGGAGCGCAAATTGGGATGTCCCGCTTTAGCCAACAGGAAAACAGTTCTAGCGCCGTTACTTTTGGGTTTAATGGGGGCTATGAAATAAACCCTCGAGTCACAGTTGAAGCAGGACTCTCTGCTTCCTCTTTTCTCATCACAAGCTTAGGGGGTCGTTACGCACTCCCCTTTAAAGAGGAGCTTTTCAAATTATCGGTAGGGCTAGATGTTGCTTCAGTGCTAGCGTCCATCACGCAAAATTCATTATACGGCCCATCTAATTTAACTGAAAAATCTCCCTCGTTCAGAACCGGAAGCTTTTTTGTTGGACCCGGAATTTTCTTTGATATCCCACTTCTAGGGGCCACACTCAGAGGAGATTTACGATTTTATACTGGAAGCGGTACCATCATCGTCGGCACTTACGGTTTAGTTTATTATCTCTAATCATGTTTTTTTTAATCCTTCTATTTTTTCTTGCTTCGCCTCTTTTTTCAGCTCCTCATGAACTCAATCAACGGATTAAAGATGCTGCTCTACGCTCAGCTTTAGACCCTTCTTTGATAAAAGCAGTCATTCAAGTTGAATCAAATTTTAAATCGGACGCAACTTCTGTAAAGGGAGCCATGGGCCTCATGCAAGTGATGCCCAAAACAGCAGAGGCTCAAGGAATTCGTCAGCCTTACCACGCGACTGAGAATTTAATGGGAGCTTGTGATTATTTACGAACACTCATCAATCGGTATCGAGGCAATTTGAAATGGGCTCTTGCTGCCTATAATGCCGGTCCAGGGAACGTGGAAAAATATGGGGGGGTTCCCCCTTTTAAAGAAACGCAAGCTTACGTTAAGAAAGTAATGACGATCTACCAAAAACTAAAAAAAGAAACTCATCCCTAACTTAAAGATTCTCAGTTAGTTTTCTTGCCTGACTAATCCCTTGTTCGGAAATGGGAATCGCGTGATAAGTTGAATTAT
>JBJSXY010000078.1:0-6306 GCA_046086625.1 Pseudomonadota bacterium
TTTAGGAAGAGTTTCTGCTAAACCAAAAGAGCTCCACAGGATTAACACCCCAGCGACTTTGACTACTAGATTACGAGTCATGGCTTAATTACCTCTATACTCACAGAATACTGCAAGCGAGATGCCACTTTAAGATATTGAAAATACTAAGGAATACCAATAAAAATCGTCTATCTTTTAGGCTGTTGTGTAAAAAACAATCAATTGCTCTTCCGAAGCTTGGGGGCAGCCAGTTTGGGGTGTTTGCCTTCCCACGCATGACGAATAAAAGCTTTCTCCACTTCCTGATTATGAACAATAGACAAAATCGCTTTATCAAGAAGTAAATATTTTTCAGCTGTGCGACGAATCTCTTCCGCAGATAGCCCCTTAACTTTTTCAGCAAGCTTATTACTGAAATCAAATCCCAGTTCATACATCTCGTCGAGTCCAAACATCATAGCTTGAGATGAAAACCGCTGCATATCCAAGGCAATTCTCCCAAGCCAATATTGTTTAGCGCGAGAGAGTTCTTTCTGTGACATCGGGTGCTCAATAGCACGTTCTAATTCTTTTCTTATTCCATGAATTGCTACCGGCAGTTTATCGGGGGAACATCCGATGTAGACCCCGAACATCCCCGATTCAGGATTATCTGATTGGAGTGGAGCTACCGAATATGCCAAACTTTGCCGATCGCGCAATTCAAGGAATAACCTCCCTCCTTGTCCAGCCAAACAGGAATGGAGTAATTTCAATCCGAATCGGTCTTCACTTTTTAAATCGGGTCCCAAAAAACCAACCAGCAATTGAGATTGATGCAACGGCTGTTTTGTTTCACAAATCACGGCGAGTTCTTTTATAGAAGGAACCGATTTGGTCTGACTTAACTTCACACCTCCGGTGGGTAAGCGATGAATCAGTTCCGCGATCTCAGTTTCCCAGCGACTCTTGTCAAAGTTTCCAACGGTTGAAACTACCACTCCTGCCTGATGAATATAACTTTCGTAAAAGTTTCGGAGATCTTGAGGAGTCAAAGCACTGACTGACTCAAGAGTTCCAAGACTCGAGCGGCCATACGGATGATCACCGTAGAGCGCTTTCATGAAATTGAGTTGGCAAACCTGTGCAGGCAGATCTCTTTCCGATCGAATATCTTGCAAAAGAATATTCTTTTCTATTTCAAACTCATCTTCAGGAAAGGAGGGATTTAATAGAATATCTGTTAAGAGAGGTTTTACTGAGGGCCACTGTTTTGAAAGAAACTCCAAACTGAGCCCCATCGTGTGTCGTCCAACATAGGCACTGATAGAAGCCCCCAGCGAATCGAGAACATAAGCGATCTGCTTTGAGTGATAATGTTGTGTGCCGCTTGTCCAAACTCTTTGAAGAAGATTTCCCAACCCAAGCTTGTTTTTTGCTTCTTCTCGCGTTCCGCCGGGAAAAATAATTTTCACAGATACCACGGGTAAGTGATTCATCCATTTTTCAACGAATCGGACAGAGCTCTTTTTAGTTAATGTGATGGCCGGTTTTGTTTCTTTTGAGGTACTTGTTTTTTTTGGAGCTGAATTCAGAATATGGCTGATTTTTTTCGTGTCTACTTTATATCCCACGGGGTGAACCATGCTCAGAACAGGCTTCTCGGCTAATATTTTTTTCAGAGCCAAATCGCATTCGGATGGATGCACCGCTAAAATGGAATCCAAATAATTTTGTTCAGCATTAGGATCTCCGAATTGGATAAAGTAATAGCCAAGCCTTCGTGCATGTCCCTCGACGGTTTCTTTTCCTGCAACCACTTCGGACTCTACCGATGACTTAACTCTTTCAATTTCAGTTTCCGAAAGCCCCCGAACTGAAAGCGAATGGAGGAAGGATTTAAGCTCGGCTAGTGCAAGTTCAAAATTATCTGGGGTGACTTGGAGGCCAATAGCTGCCATACCACAACGAGCCGTTGTGACGAGTCCCATGCTCACATCCAGCGCCAGTTTGGAATCTTTTACCAGGTGCTGATACAAAAGGCCGCTCTCTCCTTGTCCAAGCGTTGTGCAGAGAACATCGAGTGACGGAATTTGTATATCTGAAATTGAAGGTGCGGGCCAAGCGATTTGAATAGAGCATTCCTTAATATCCCTTTCGGCCGCTACGATTTGGGTTTTTGTTGCGGAAAAGTAATCCGGCACTTTCGTTATAGATACATTGGTTTTCTTTTTTAGTTTTCCGAGTTTTTTTTGGGCTAGACTCAGGGCTTCTTTTTTATCAATGTCTCCTACTAAGAAGAGACTGATCGACCCAGCATGATAATGCTGATCAAAATATTTCTTGAGAACTCGATGATCGATATTCTTCACTGTGGATTCAAAACCGAGAACAGGGCGACCATAGGGACTACCAGCAAAAAAGGTTTTCCACAGATTTTGAGAAACAGTGCGATAGGGAGAGTCTTGCGCTCTTTTAATTTCCTCGAGAATGACTTCTCTTTCTCGGAGCATTTCCTCTGCATCAAAAGTGGGGTTTTGAATGGCGTCGCATATAATATCTAAGCCCCTCTCAAAAAAACGGCTTCCCAAAGTCGTGTAATAAACGGTTTCCTCAAAAGAAGTGAAAGCGTTGATTTCTCCTCCACAACTCTCTACTTCTAGGGCAATTTCCCCCACTTTTCGGTTCTTTGTTCCCTTAAACAGGGAATGCTCTAAAAAGTGCGAAATGCCTGCAAGTTTTTCACTCTCATAGGCGCTGCCGCGGCTAATCCATGCCTGAACGCTCACGACTGGAGCGGCATGGTTTTCCACGATAAATACTGGTATTCCATTTTTAAGTGTGTATCTTTCGAGCATGGTAAGCCCCTTTCAGGAAATATCATTAAACCCCAGACCCGACTCGTTGACAAACCGGTTTGGCATTTATGTCCATGTTCCTTTTTGCATCCACAAGTGTTCTTATTGTGACTTTTATTCCTTCACGAAATATAGCTCTGCTGACTTTAACTCCTTTGTGGATTCTTTGATCCTTGAAGTAAGAAGCGCGGCCCAATGGTTAAGCGTACACCGGCCTACGCAGCAACCCGTTACAAGTATTTTTCTTGGAGGGGGAACCCCCTCACTTTTACCCACAAACTATCTCGGGACTTTGTTTGAAGTTTTATCCAATGAATTCTCTTGGGCTCCGAATATTGAAATTACACTTGAAGCGAATCCTGAGACTGTCTCAGAAGATTTGGCTAGAGAGTGGAAAGAGAAGACCCCGATTAATCGCATCAGTATGGGAGCTCAAAGCTTTCAACCTGAGTATTTGAAAGCTTTAGAGCGTTTAGGATCTCCTGAAAAAATTCGGGAAGCAGCTGCTATTTTGAAGAAATCGGGATTTTCAAATTTTAATTTGGACCTGATCATAGGAATTCCAGGGCAAACTTCGGATCAGGTCAAAAAAGATATCGAATGGGCCGGTGAGCTCGGGTCAACTCACATCAGTAATTACAACCTTACGCTTAAGCCAGGGCACCCACTTTTTAAAAAACTTCCACCTGATGATGAGTCAGCGGATCTTTACGAAACAGCCAGAATCAGACTTAAGGAACTCGGCTATGTTCAGTATGAGATTTCAAACTATGCGTTACCGGGTTTTGAATGTTCTCACAATTTACTTTATTGGACGGGGGGCGATTTTTTGGGGGTAGGCCCGTCCGCAGCCAGTCGATTCTTCTGGGATGGAGTTTTTCATCATCGTAAACAACTCGCCGATTATTCTCAGTACGCTCGATTGGAAGACTTTAGTGAAACTCCTTGGAATGCCATTTCTAGAGAACAGACCCAACTGGAGGCCTTGTTTCTCGAGCTGCGAAGAAACGAGGGTATTCATGTTGGTCAATTTTTTAAAAGGTATGGATTGAATTTAGAACAGAGTTCTAAACTCCCTTTTCTCGAAAAAATGGGATTTCTAGAAATGCAAAAGCCGACCCTTCGTTTAACCGATAAGGGTCGGCTTGTTGCTGATAGTCTTGTTTGTGAACTTATTTAAAAGGGAACCTCATCATCCATCATACCGCCACCTGCTTGAGTATCCATAGAAGGAGTTTCAAAGCTTGGAGCAGCAAAATCATTTGTAGGAGCTGCTTTCTCACTTGCTCCACCCAAAAACTGGACATTAGAAGCAACGATTTCTGTCGTATATCTTTTATGGCCCTCTTTATCTGTCCACTCACGAGTTTGAAGGCGTCCTTCAATAAAAGCTTCTCGGCCTTTCGAGAGATACTGTCCGCAAATTTCACCCAGTTTCCCCCAGGCTACAATGCGATGCCATTCGGTCCGCTCTTGTTTTTGTCCATTTTTATCAGTCCAATTCTCGTTGGTAGCAACACTGAACGTAGCAACAGAACCACCTGTGGTGGTGTAGCGCACTTCAGGATCTTTTCCCAAGCGACCGATTAATAAAACTTTGTTTAAACCACTGGCCATACTTACTCCTCGTGTTGAACCCTTTATGGGAATTTAGAGATATTTTTGTAAGATCCGAGTACACTAGAGTCAAGAAATAGGGGAAGCATTAAGGAGAATTATGGCTCGATCGGTTATTTCTAGGCGGACCCCCATCTTTTTAGGTCCCGTTTGTTCAACCCCTTTTCAACGCTGCATCGCCAAAGGCATCGATTTAATACTCGTTATGGTAGTTTTCTTTGTAGCAAAGACCATCTGGGGGCCATTGGGCCCTGTTCTAGGGGCGTGTTACGCTTCGCTTCAGGATTCGTTTGGTGAAGGGCAAAGCATCGGAAAAAGAATTATTGGATTAAGAACGTTGGATGAAGGGACCGGGATATCGTGCTCTGCATCAGGATCCTGTACTCGAAATTTGCCTCTGGTCGTAATGATTTTTTGTGCAACCATTCCAGTTATTTGGGCGTTTGTGCTTCTTGCTGTCCTCCCGTTCATTCTATTGGAAGTTTATTTGGTATTTAACTTGGAAACTGGAGTGCGACTCGGCGATGTCATGGCAAATACGCTCATAGTCGAGCATTTTGAGGTACATCCTCCGGGCTCTTCCCTACCTCTGTAAACTCACCTAGGACCACAGCGCATTTCTAGGTATAATTAATTTATAGCATTTCTGTGCCCTATCGGGGAATTCTAGCAATTAAGTTTCAGACAATTAGCCGGTTTTAAACAGGGGAAACATGCGTTTTCTGGACACAATTTTGAAAAAACAATTGGTTGGTCTCGATATTGGCATCTCTGGAATCAAAGCTGTCGAGATCAGTTCAGATAAATCCCCCCGACTGCTCGCTTATAATCGAATTCCTTTAAATTGGGATACCATCTCGATTGAAGGTGAAATTAAGGATCGTAGTGCCCTCATTCAAGCTTTAAAAAAGCTTTTTGCAGTTGGAAATTTCAGCTCAAGAAACGTGTCGGTTGGCGCATTCGGACGCTCTATTATCAGCAAGAGAATTACAGTTCCGATGATGACAGAGGAAGAGTTAGATCACCAACTTTACTGGGAGGCTGAACAATACATTCCGTTTAACCCCGATGAAGTAAATCTCGATTTTGCGATTTTAGGACCGAATACGCAGACGTTGGCTCAAGAGCCTAAGATGGACGTTCTCTTGGTTGCAGCTAAAAAAGACTTTATCACGCTTTTAAAATCTCTGACGAAAGAGGCGGGCCTGAACCCAGTGGTTATTGATACCCAAGCCTTTGCCTTGGGAAATGCATTTTCCTTTAACTATCAGTCGTGGGGCCAAGAGCACGGGTGTTCCACTTCGGCTTTGATTGATTTTGGAGCTGGCTCTACAAAAATATCGGTGATTGAAAGTCAGCGAACCACTTTTAGTCGAGACATCCAACAATGCGGTACCCAATGTTCGGAGATCATAATGGATAGATTGGGGGTTGGCTTAGAAGATGCTGAAAGACTGAAGATCGAAAAAACATCAGAGCCGGTGATTCAACCCATCTTGGTCGAATACAGTCACTTGCTCGCCGACGAAGTCTCAAAGACCATCGACTTCTTTTTAAGTCAGGCCACTGATCGTTCGATTGATGCCATCTTTGTTTGCGGGGGGGGAGTAAATCTTTTTGGGTTACAAGAGATACTCAAGGAAAAAATGCCCGCTCCGATCTATTTGTTAAATCCCCTGAAACATATTTTAGGAACTGGTCATCAAGTGAACCAAGTTGCCTTGCGGGAGATTGCCTGCCTAGGCACTGTGGCTGCGGGTCTGTCACTCCGAAAACCTGGAGACCATTAAATGATACGTATCGATTTGGGCAAAAATTCAGACGAGAGAAGAAGTTCATCCAAAAGTCGGGATCTGAAAAGCTTTGCGAT
>JBJSXY010000079.1:0-6002 GCA_046086625.1 Pseudomonadota bacterium
ACTTCGGGTCGATACAAAGACGCCATTGAAACTTTTCAACAAGCAGAAAAGCTAGCGTCCTGGAATGACTACACGAGCATTTCAGAAGAAGCGGGCAGCGTTCTTACAAATGAATCTGCCAAGACCCATCATTTAGATGACTACGAGCGAGTGCTTATTAGTATGTATCTCGCCATTGATTATACACTCTTAGGGCAGTGGGAAAGCGCTCTCGTAGAAGCAAGAAGAGTGAATCACCAAATCGATAAAATGATTCGAGAAGGACATCCCACCTACACTCGAAATAGTTTTGCAAAGTACTTAGCTGCTTTACTCTTTGAGCGAAATGGGGAATTTAATGACGCTTGGGTCGATTACAAAGCAGTCTACCATTGGGATCCTTCTTTTCCGCTAAACCCGATTGGGCTCTTACGCATGAGTAGTAAATTAAGAAGCGAAGAGGAGCTCATTCGGTACAAAAAATTATTTCCAAACGAAATTCAGCCTTCACTCAATCGAAAAGAAGGGGAAGTGGTACTCTTAGCGGAAGTAGGAAAAACACCGGAAAAAATTCCAGATCCTGATTTTTCTATTATCCCTAAATTAATTCCTCGGTTTTCACGCGCTAAAAAATTAAGACTGAAATCCAAACAAGCGCGGGCCCAGGCAGAAACATATCTTTTGTTTGATATTGAAAAAGCAGCCATGATTGATCTTGAGGAAAAAAGAGCAGGATTGATTGCAAAGAGAATAGCTAGCATGGCTCTTAAGAAAGTTGCAGTCGAAGGCATAGCCAATCAATCAGAAGCGACTAAAAATTTGCGGGTTTTTGGAGATATGTTTATTTTATTGAGCGAGCGCGCTGATTTAAGAAGCTGGCTTCTTCTTCCCGGAAATCTCCAAGTCGCACGACTTAAATTACCGATTGGAGTTCATGAACTCTTTGTCGAGGAAATAGATGTCAATGGAACTGTCCTATCAACCAGAGCTTTGGGTTCCCTCGATGTGAAGCCCTCTTCAATCAACTTTCTAAACACACGAACTCAATTTTAAGATTTTAATTTGCTGTGCTTTCGCCCATAAGCAAAATAAATAACAAATCCAATCATTAACCAAACGAGCAGTCGTATCCAGGTGTCTGCGGGAAGGCCGTACATGACCCACAAGCAAGCGGCTGCTCCTGAGATTCCCACAGGCCAAGCGCCAATTACTTTAAAAGGGCGGTGAGCATTTGGATGAGTGACTCGAAGAATGGGCACTCCAATACAAACCAAAACAAAAGCCAAGAGGGTTCCGATTGAAACGAGCTCGCCAACGAGGCTCATCGGCATCAGCCCACCACAAAGCGCACAAAAGATGCCAGTTACGATAGTGGCCACATGAGGACTGCCATACTTTCGATGTACTTTATAGAACCAAGGCAAGAGCCCATCATGCGACATCGAATAAAAAATACGTGTTTGTCCCATCATAAGGACCAAAATAACGGAAGTAAGTCCCGAAATAGCGCCCACTTTAACTAAGAACGTGAAAAGTTTCTGTGCTTCTACAGACCATCCTCGAAGACTGACAATGCGATCAATTCCCACTGCGACTGGATCGGGAACTCCGAGTTGGGCGTAGGGCACAACTCCGGTCAGGACCAAAGCCATGAGGATATAAAGAAGCGTACAAATGATGAGAGACCCCAAAATACCAATGGGAAGATCTCGCTGGGGGTTTTTGCATTCTTGAGCCGTGGTCGAAATAGAATCAAATCCAATGTATGCAAAAAATACAACTCCAGCCCCCGTCAAAACTCCTGGAAGGCCATAAGCCATCATGTTGCGTCCATCTCGAACGAGTTCGGTAGCTTTCGGAACCAGTTGCATGAATCCGGAAGCCGAAGGGTCGGCAATCCAGTTCATGTGATCGATTACGGCCCAACCCAACGCGATAAACGAAAGAACAATGCTCACTTTAATCACTACAATAATGTTATTGATGAAAGCACTTTCGTGAATCCCCCGAACAAGAATTCCCATCACAAGGATGGAAACAAGAGAAGCGGGTAGATTCCAAATTCCAAAAACAGAGGATCCGTCATTGAGAATGACTTGTTCCCAAGGGCCTTTGGTTAATCGGATCACCCAATCGGGGAAGTTAATCCCAAGCGTTTTGTGTAGAAGTGAGTAAACGTAGCCCGACCAAGAAGCTGAAACAGTCACTGCTCCAAACGCATACTCCAGCACCAAATCCCAACCGATGATCCAAGCGATGATTTCGCCCATAGTTGCATAAGAATAAGCGTAAGCCGAACCAGAAACCGGAACCATGGCCGCCATTTCTGCGTAACAAACTCCAGCCAACGCGCAGAGAATGCCTCCAATCACAAAACTAAATACAATCGCAGGGCCTGCATAATTGGCCGCTGCTGCACCCGTCAGAGAAAAAATTCCCGCCCCAACGATTCCCCCCACACCCAACATAACAAGATTCGTGGCAGTGAGACTTCGTTTAAGGCCGTGATGGTCTTCCGCCACATTGGGATCGTGGGCTTCTTTAATGACCTGGTTGAGGTCTTTCTTTCTAAATAACGATTTAAAAGCAGTTCTACTCATGGGTGTTGTCTCCGTTAAATTAGACCGCAGATTATTCCCGACAAGAAATCACAAGTAAACTGAAAGGAAAATCAATTAAAATTCAAATCAAAACCAAAAAAAATCATCAATATCAATTAGATATATCCAAAATCAAATCTATTGCTTGGTGATTTCTCTTTGAGCGCGTATGCTCTTAACAAGTCATCTTATTAAATTGACCTAGAAATCGAGGAGCCACTGGCTTTTTTAAACACAGTTCTGGAGCCACCTCAGTACGGCTTTATTCGGGATAGTCAGTTGTATATTCCTTCCAAAAAAGAGTTAGCTCGCGAATTTTTTTCGCGACTAAATGTTTTAAAAAATAAAAAAAACTGGCTTTCTTTTGTTGGTTGGGGATCCTCTTTTCTTCTGACTATTCCTTTCTTCATCTTTTTGACTCATTACTTAACTTTGAAAAATTTTGTCATTGCCTTTTTTTACAGCATGGTAGTTTTGGGAACTCATGGAACCATTTGGTACCACCGCTATTGTACGCATCGTGCGTATCAATTTAGAAATGGCTTCTGGAGGTTTTTGGTCAATCACTTGGTGATTCGAATCATCCCAGAAGAAATTTATGTTGTATCCCATTATGTGCATCATCAAATGTCGGAAGAACCGGGAGATCCCTACAATGTAAATGGGGGATGGTGGTATTGTTTTTTAGCTGATGTGATTCATCAGCCCATCGCAAAAAATCTTTCTCGTGAAGATTATTATAGAGTTCAAAAAATGCTCGATCATACGGGTGTGAAGCTGAATAATTATGAGCAGTACCAAACTTGGGGTTCGCTCTGTCATCCTTTTTATACGGTGATGAGTTTTTCTTTGAATTGGCTTTTTTGGTATGGCGTCTTTTACTTGTTGGGCGGGCATAGTTTAGCGATTACGATTTTTGCGAGCGCAGGTTTTTGGGCTTTTGGAGTAAGAACTTTTAATTTCTCCGGACATGGCAGCGGAAAAGATAAGCGACGTGAAGGAGTCGATTTTAATCGAAAAGACATGTCGATTAATCAGCTCTGGCCCGGCCTAGTCACGGGCGAATGGCATAACAATCACCATCTTTATCCCAATGGAGCACGAGCCGGTTTCTTACCTTATCAATTAGATTATGCTTGGTACTTTATTCTTTTTTATAAAGCGATCGGGGGGATTACTTCGTATCGCGATTATAAAGATCAATTCATGTCGAACCACTACTTGCCTTATCTTAAGTCGAAGTCAGAAGCCTTGCTTGCAATGGCGGATTAGCTTAAAATTTGTTCAGTCATGCCTGTGTTGAATTTTAGCGAATCAAAGTGGGTCGGAATCGCCCTGATTCTCTGTTTTTGCGTCGTTTGGTTTGGCAGAGTTCGCTATACCAATGCAGACCCGATGGGAAGCCTGATGGTTTCTGATGCTTTATTAACTCGAAGAACTATCAAGTTGGATCGATTTGGAGAAGAAGCGCTAGAAAAGTATGGATTTAGAATTCATAAAAAAAATGACCACTTTTACTATTACTTTCCTCTAGGGACTCCAATCTTAAGTTTGCCGCTGGTGATTATGGCAAAGGCAATCGGATTAGATCCTAAGAGCACGGATGATGCTCTTCAAATCGTCGCCTGTTCTCTGACCGGTGTTCTTACTTTATGGTTTCTTTTTAAATTGGCGCTTTTTTTTCTTCCTCCTAATCAGGCTACTCTCGTTGCTTCAGCATTTTGGTTTGGGTCTTCTTGGGCTAGCACTGGAGGCGCAGCTCTTTGGTCTCACAATTGGGCCTCGCTATGTGCTCTGATGGCTATTTATTTCTCAATCAGAAGTGCAAGAAGTGGAAATTTTAAAATCTGGCCCATGATTTCATTACTGCTTTTTCTCTCTTATTTGTGTCGTCCGACATTGTCTTTACTATCTCCTTTTCTCATCTTTTTCATATTTTCTCATGAACCAAAAACAGGTTTTAAAACTGGGGTGTTGTTCCTGGGTTTGTTGGCACTTTTTGTTCTTTTCTCAATGAGTGAATTCAATCAGTTACTTCCAGATTATTACTGGCCCAAGAGGCTTTCGGGGGGAGACTTTTGGACTGCGATTTATGGAAATCTTTTGAGTCCTGCAAGAGGCCTTCTGATTTACTCCCCCTTCTTGGTAACCAGTTGGTTTTGTTTCTCAAGGAGAAAAAAAGAGTTTTTAAAAAAGGCTTGGTTGGGAATTGCAGCGGGTTGGCCTCTTTTTCACCTCGTGTTGATTTCTCGATTTCCTCATTGGTGGGGTGGATTTTCGTTCGGGCCCAGATTAATGACAGATGTGCTTCCAGGACTCTACTTACTCACTCTTTATAGCTGGCCCACTCGATTCAATTGTTTTTCCGGACTTAAAGGAGCGTCTCATTCCTTTTTAATAGCCTCGATTGTGTTTTCGGTGTTTGTAAACACAGGGCAGGGTTTATTCAATGACTCTACTTTCAAATGGAATTGGCAGCCCAACATAGATCAAAAACCCGAACTCATTTTTGATTGGAAATACCCGCAGTTTCTCGCTAGTAAAAAAATGTTGGAAAAACGAATGAGCGAATTTGCTGATTCTAATTAGTAAGTAGCAGCCGTTTCACCCATTTCTTAATTTCATTCTTCTGATTTCGGATAAATTCCACCGTCCAAAATAGATGATCCTCAATGATATCCGACAATGAATTAACGGGAGGTTCTGTCGAACAGATATATTTCTTCCAAAAAGGATTTCCTATCATATCGAGAGGCCAAGATTCGGTCACGGCCGTGGGTTCAAAGAGAAGACCGCGCTTGAATAAATCTCTTCTTTTTCTTAATTGGTCTTTAATTTTTTTTGGATTGTTAAATAGAGGGCGATTAAATTCCTGATGCGAAAAAGAATTTAATTTCTCCCGAATTTGCTCTTCTGTCATCAGATAAGAAAAGTGCCAGCCACACGGAGAAGCGGTTGTAGGAAGAGTGTAATCCACTCGAAAATCATTGGCTGTTTTGGTTCCCGTTAAGAAGTGTTTCCCAAGAAATAATTTCGGTTGCATCCACTTTGCTTCAATCAGACGGTAGTTAATATAGAAATTAAACATATCCAGCCAAACAGCGATGGGTTGTTTTTCAGTTGGGATTCGTTGGAGAAGGGAAGGCCAATGATTTCGACTGATGATCTCATCCACATCGCTTAAGTACACCACATCTTCCGAAAGATAATTAATGCAAGAAAAACTGATATTTCTTTGAGTGAGTTCGTTTTCCCAAGGTGAAGCGGGGTCTTTCTTCAACTCAACATTTTTAATAATAATTTTATGTTTGAACCTATCAAATCGAGTGTCCTCATTCGGGAAATGAAGCGGTTTGGGCGTCCCAGTGAATGTTCGGTCTCCTTGAATCAATACAAACCTGTCGACAAAGGGATCGTGTTCAA
>JBJSXY010000080.1:0-3117 GCA_046086625.1 Pseudomonadota bacterium
CAATGGGAATTTCTCCCAACGGAACAAATATTAATGATCAAGTGGGAGCAGTTTACCCCCAGCGGATGTGTCGAGCTGTACGGGATCACCGGGCTGAACTAGGGATCTCTCTTGATGGCGACGCCGATAGAGTGATTTTGTCCGATGAAAATGGGGAAGTAGTGGACGGAGATCAAATTTTAGCTATTTGCGCAACTGAAATGCTCAAACAAGGAACCCTGGCTCAAAATACGGTGGTGGGAACTCCGATGAGTAATATGGGTCTTAAAGTAGCTCTCAAAAAAGTGGGTGGGACGCTCATCGAAGCGCAAGTAGGAGATAGGTATATTGTCGAAGCGATGCAAAAGCAGAAACTAAATTTGGGGGGAGAGCAATCGGGACATATTGTGTTCCTTGAGCACAACACGACGGGGGATGGCCTCATCGCAGCTCTAAAAATTTTAGCTATCATGCGAAGAACGGGGAAAAAACTTTCCGAGCTAAAAAAAGTGATGACTCATTATCCTCAAGTGCTTCAGAACGTGCATGTAAAAAACAAAGAAGATTTTTCGCGTTTTCCAAAGATTGTAAGCGCCATAAAAAAAGTGGAAGCTGCCCTTGGGGAAAATGGCCGCGTCGTAGTTCGATATTCTGGTACGGAACCCCTAGCTCGAGTGATGGTTGAAGGAGAAGATTATTCAGTCATACAGAGTTATGCTGAGGAAATTGCTCAATCAATTCGTACTCAGCTTGGCTAACGAAAGAGCCCCTCGATGGAACCTCTTCTAACGAGCACTCAAATGCGAGCAGTGGATCACGCTGCTATTCAGCAATTTGGAATTCCTGAACTTCTCTTAATGGAACATGCCGCTTTGGCAGTAGTCGATGCTCTTGAAACCCGCTTTGGAAAAACCTTAGCCAACACCAAGGGAGTGGTTCTCGCAGGGCCGGGAAATAATGGAGCAGATGCTTTAGCAACTGTGCGCTTGCTTCACGCCCGAGGCTGCCAGGGGATTTTCGTTGTTTTGCTGGAAGAGAGAAGTTCCTCTGAGCTATCGCCTTTGGCTTCTTTGCAACTGAGCATCTTGGGTAAGCTCGGCATTGCCACGGGAATGAAACTGACTGTCGATGTTTTGAAACTGTGTGATTGGATTATTGATGGAATCTTTGGAACAGGGCTCAAAAGAGAATTAGCAGGAACAAATTTAGAGGCTGTCCAACTGGTTAATTCGGTCGCGTCAACTAAGTGGGTCGTTTCGATTGATATTCCCAGTGGATTTAATAGCGATACTGGAAAGCCGATGGGAGATGCAGTGAAAGCTTCCGAAACAATCAGTCTCGGATTTTTAAAGCGGGGACTTGTGACAGGAGAAGGCGCCGATTTTGTGGGCCGCCTTAAACTAGCTCCTATTCAAATCCCGAGACTCCTTCCATTTCCAGTGGATTCATTTTTATATACTCGAGAAGATGTGAGTCGGTTGCCTTTAAGAAAAAAGTCGAGCCACAAAGGGGATTTTGGTCATGTGTGGATAGTAGCAGGAACGGAAGAAAAACAAGGGGCCTGTATTTTAACTGCACTCGGAGCTTTAAAATCAGGAGCGGGACTGGTTACGTTGCTAGGTGAAAAGCCCGATTTAGATAAAATTCGCAGCCGACTTCCCGCCGAAGTGATGACCGAAGTTTTGACGGATGAGTTCCTAAAACAAGTGCCCAAAGGGTCGCTTGTTCTTGGACCTGGATTGGGACTTAACCGGTTTGAGTTAGTAAAAGCCGCTCTCAGATCTCGCTGGCCGTTAGTACTTGATGCCGATGCTTTAACCCTGATTGCCGAACATTCAAAAGAATGCGAAGCTCTTTTCAAAGCACGAGAAAGCGTTCCAACCATTCTGACGCCACACCCAAAAGAAGCAGCTCGACTCCTCCAGTCTTCAGTGGAGGAAATTGAAAAAGATCGATTTCAAGCAGTAAAAGATCTCACGGATCGGTATCGCTGCCATATTATTTTAAAAGGGAAGGGCACTTGTATTCGCAGCCCCAAAAGCGCCACTTTTATTTTAGAACAAGGGGATAGTGGCCTTGCCAAAGGAGGAAGCGGTGATCTTCTTTCAGGGATACTCGGAGCTTTTCTGGTTCAGGAGTTAACCAGTCAACAAGCAGTTCTTTTATCTGTTTATCTCCATGGACGTTCATCAGAGCTTCTCACTCAAAAAACGGGATCTGCCCGAGCGTCACTGCCCAGCGAAATTGCACTTGAGCTCACAACGGCATTGAAGGAATTGGAATCGTGAAAATGTTGATTCACCAAATAGGGGAATTACCCGCCGCAGCTTCCAAATTTCTTGATGCTTATCCGCAAGGCGGAGTGTTTGGTCTTACGGGTGGATTAGGAGCGGGTAAAACCACTTGGGTCAAAGCAGTCGTTAATGAATTAGTAAAAAGAAATCAAACCTCCATGCCTCGAGTAGTAAGCCCTAGTTTTGTTGTTCATCAAAGCTACGGAACTAAACCCCCCGTGGAGCACTTTGATTTCTATCGATTAGATTTAAAAAAACCAACGAGTTTGATTGAACTGGGCTACTGGGAAGCTTTCGAAAAAGCCCATCTTGAAAAAGGCTATGTTTTTATTGAATGGCCCGAAAAAGCCGACATAAAGGAGCTTCGATTAACCAGTGAAGTCCTTTTTTCGTTTGGACCGAAAGAAGGGGATCGTACGATTGAGTTTAGCTAATTAATTCCTCTCTATTGTGTCGTATAAGTAAAATTATGTGTTCGGCGGTGTGTAGGGTTTTGACAGCCGTCCAAAAGTTTGTCACCGGTTTACTAATTAAACAGGTGAATTGAGCCTAAACAGTTTGGTCTTTTTTGTGCAAGCCTCAGTGGGATATGAAAATACCCAAGTTTGGTTTGGTGATGGTCGCTCTTACTAGTTTGTTTATTACCAGCTGCGCCAAAAGGCGCGGTTCTTATCTCGGCCCAGGAAACCAACAGGCTCAATTAAATAACCCCCAATCTTTGAGCCGAGTGAACATCATCAAAGGCAAAATTCTATCGGTCACTGAAGACGAAGGGCTAGTGGGTTGGGTTTGCGAGGAAAATAATCCGTCACCAAAATTACAAGTTTTAGCGGGAAATAATCCG
>JBJSXY010000081.1:0-3426 GCA_046086625.1 Pseudomonadota bacterium
CTGCATTTACCATTTCATCACTGACTTTCATTCCTTTGCTTTTTAGGATCTCCAAAAGCGTTGCAGACCGAATCAATTGTTCGGTTGCTTGTTTTTCATTCATTTGAGGATTGAATACTTTCATCATGCTCATTCGTAATCCCACATCATCTTGAGTTATTTTGTTGTCTCCAACCGTTGCAACGGGTTTGGATCCTGTGCAGCTGATGAGTGAAATCAAAGTTAAAGTGACGACTAGAAATTGGGAATAGTTTTTCATAAGTGTTCTCCTAAAATTATCTTAGCCCCTTTATCGGCAATTCGGTGGAGATTTTTACGGCTCATCGCGCTAGATTTTCAGGAATTCCCATTGGAATAACTCAAGGAATTTTAGAAATACGTCGAGACCTAAGAGATATGAAAAAGTTCATCCTGTTATCGATCACCGCTTTTTTATTTAGCGCATCAAGTCGGGGAGCTGAAGAGGTAACTCCCAGCAAATCCCCCAAGCGAAGTATTTCCAGTGTTTCAAGTTACAAAGAACGAAAGGGTATGAATTTAGCGGCTTTCCAATTGGGGGGCGGATTTCTTTTAGATTCACGGGATCATGTTCGGGGGATTGCCATGTTCGCATGGACGCCTACTTATCATTTTGGCTCTACAGTGTTGGCTCGTTGGAGCCTCGGGTTTACTTTTAGAAATGCCTTTAAAAAAGATGAATTGAGAGTAGCCGATTTTTCTCTTACGTTAATTGAAAAGCCCAAATATAACTCCCCCCTCTTTGGAGAATTGGGTGCAGGCGTGCAGTATTGGACGGGCAACAGTGCTCGAAAATTTTATCCTGCGGCTAAAGCCGGTTTTGGTTATCAGTTTGGAGATGGGGAAGGATTCTTCAAAAGTTTTCAGCTCAGTTATAGTTACCTCTTTCACGAACCCCTTAAAACCCAGCAGCTCTTGGGTGTTTTGACTATTGGATTCTAATTCGTTCCTTAAAATCATTGACCCGGGGATTTAGAGTCCCTACGCTCAGATTATGGAAAAATTTCTTCAGCTTGTGATTTCATTAAACGATCTTCTTTGGCATGACTACATACTTTATTTCGTTCTGGGTACAGGAGTTCTTTTCACGCTTTGGACGAAGGGCTGTCAGCTTCGGGCACTCACCCATGGAGTGGCCGTTATTCGAGGAAAATACGATCGAAAAGATGATCCGGGAGCTATCAATCACTTTCAAGCTCTTTCGGCCGCACTCTCAGCCACCGTCGGACTTGGAAATATTGGTGGGGTGGCTCTTGCGATTGCGTTAGGTGGACCGGGAGCTGTTTTTTGGATGTGGATGGTTGGGATTTTTGGAATGGCTTTAAAAGCTGTCGAAGTGATGCAGTCCATGCTCTATCGCAATACGAAAGATCCTAAGAATCCTCATGGGGGACCCATGTGGGTTGCAAAAGACGGATTAAAAAAAATGAATCCTAAGTTTGCAAAAGTAGGTTCATGGATTGGCGGAGTATTCTGTGTCACCTTACTTATTTCCGCGATCACTGGCGGAAATATGTTTCAAGCTTGGAATGTAGCTGAGATCACGCATTCCTATTTTCCATCAATCCCCAAAATATTTTCAGGAGTAGTGATGACTCTTCTAACCGGAATGGTCATCATTGGAGGGATTAACCGAATTGGATCGGTTACAGGAAGGCTCGTACCTTTAATGTGTGGGCTCTATCTCATCTCTGCGCTTTACGTCGTGTTTTCAAATTTAGGGCAAATTCCAACGATGCTTCGTTTGATATTCACTTGCGCTTTTAATCCCACAGAAGCTAGCGGGGCTTTTTTGGGAGGAACTGCCGGTTACTCTTTTCTCTGGGGAATGAAGCGCGCACTTTTTTCGTCTGAATCGGGCCAGGGCTCGGCTCCCATTGCACATGCTGCTGCAAAAACTCATGAACCCATTCGAGAGGGAGTAGTGGCAGGTTTGGAGCCTTTTGTAGATACGCTCGTCGTTTGTACTTTGACTACTTTGGTGATTTTAGTGACGGGCGCTTGGAACCGAGGTCCTGAAACGGCTTTTGATAAAACTCCTGCAGTGATGAGTGCCACTCAGTTAACAGTTCGAGATGGTAATTCAGAGCGAATTCTTCTGGGAGCTATTGTAGAGAAAACCGAAAAAGATTTAAGCTTCATCAATGGAAATCCGGGAGTGGGAGAAGCGTTCCTTCGACGTTGGCCACTTTCAGATGTGAAAAAAGAAGAAAAAAGTTTTACACACTGGATTCCTGATACTGGAACTATTCCTTTAAAAGATCAGGAATCAACTCGAATTACTGGGCCTTGGGTTGAGAACAATACAATTTTTATGGTGGTGAAGAAACAAGATCTCAATTCAAACACAGGAAAAAATCTTCACCGAGTATATGGCACTTTGATTCCAGTAGGGGAAAGATTAGTGGTTGCCTGGAAACCTTTTGCGACTGAAGAGAAAGCTCCGCCTGAAATGGCCGGCCCTGAAGTTTTCAATGACTTTGTGGGAGCTTCTTTGACTGGCTACGCTTTTGATAGGGTTACTCCTGGATTTGGGATGTGGCTTGTGACCATTGCTTGCTGGCTTTTTGCAGTTTCGACTCTGATTTCTTGGAGCTACTATGGCGAACAAGGTGTGATTTATCTTTTTGGGCCTAAGTCAGTTTTGCCCTATAAATTGGTCTATTGCGCTTTGATTTTAGTTGCGACTTGCGGGCTTTTTAAGACGGATATTGAGCTAGATGCAATTTCTGCTCTGGGAACGGGTGTGATGTTGTGGGCGAACATTCCTATCATGCTCATTTTTGGACGAGTGACGATGAAAGCTTATGCCGATTACATGCATCGACTCGATACGGGAAAAATGAAGGGCCATTCGTATCCAGATTTTGTGGATGTCATTGAAGGCCACGATCTTAAATAATATCAGCTTCTTACTGCCATTCCCCTCAAGTCATCTTCTCAAACAACCGAAGAAGAGAGTCGGAGGAATTATGGCAAACACAAATAAAAATGAAGCAGCTTCCAATAGCGCTGAAAAAGGTAGCAAAGTAAAAGCAGTCCAACCTAAAGAAGAAAAAAAACGTTGGACGATGGCTCGTTGTCGAAAAGTAGCCAATCGATTTAGCAGTGAATCCGAATGGGCTAAGGGGGCTCCCTCTAGTTATAAATCTGCACAAGCACACGGATGGACCCAAGAAATAGTCAGTGGTTTTAAATCTAAAGGGTCCAAACCGGAAAAATCAGCTGTTAAAAAAGCTGCTTAGGAATGTAATCTCCGGGAAATTTATGAGGCCCGTCGCATTAAAGATGCTCGCTAAAGGGGCAGGCAAATCTTTCCATCCAGATTGCTTTTACGTTGATAGAACCTGCTGACGCGCGGAAGAAAGGCCGGAATTCAGAGAAGGTTTGCATGCCGCTTGTCCCCTG
>JBJSXY010000082.1:0-2566 GCA_046086625.1 Pseudomonadota bacterium
AATCTAGACCCTTGAGATCTCTAAATTCCTCTTCAAGTACTTTTTCAGTGGCTTCCATTTCTGATAAACGAAGAGGCTCCGATTCTCTTGAAACCGCTTTTGGAAAGCCCGAATCAAACCGCAGCTCAATTGAAAAGGCCCCCACCGAAAAGAAAACCATCCCCCAAAAAAATGTGCGGAGCGTAAAAATCAATTTGAAATCCTATTTGGGTTGAAGACGAAGTTTATATTACAATAGTAACTCGGGTCTCGTTACTTTTAACTCCTTTTTTTGCGGCAGAAAATTTATGGTTCTTTTCTGGTTCATTCAATCTTTTAAAACACTGGGGAAAGACAAATCTGATTTTCAAATCGCGCTCGGAATCAGCACGGGAATGATGCTGGGCCTAATTCCTGTAACGACGCTTCACTGGTTTTTACTTCTCATTTTTGTGTTTACTTTGCGAATGAATCTTTTGGCAACTCTCCTTTCTACCGTTTTATTTTCTGTAGTTTCCTTTTTAGTTTCGTTCCCAATTGAAGCTTTTGGATATTGGATGCTCACATCGCATCAATCCCTGATTCCCATTTATGCCCAAGCCTATCATTCTCCCCTTATCCCTTTCACAGCTTTTCACCAAACTCATGTGATGGGAGGAACCTTACTGGGGGTACTTTTGTTTTTCCCTGTTTTGGTGATCTCCCAACGACTGACGCATAAATACAGAGATGCTTTGCACGCTTATTGGCTCTCTACCCGAATTCAAAAAGCTTACGTTCATTACAGGAGATTCTCCCATTAAATCAAATAAGCTTTTCATCAGACCCAAGGGCTTGCTCATTTTAGCTCTCGCTAGCATTTCTCTCTACTTGTACTCGAGATTTGTTTTCGACAATCAAGTTAAAATTTATTTAGAGAGGGAGTTTTCTGAACTAAATGGTGCCAAAGTTAACATCGGAAGCCTTCAGAGTGATTTACTCAGAGGAAAATTCACGCTTTCAAATATTGAATTTGGAAATCCTGTTACTCCGATGCGAAACACGTTCGAAATTGGGGAAATTACCACTCGATTTGCGGTGGCACCCATTTTCAAAAGAAAGTTTCACATCCAAGATATGAAGATTGAGGGAGTCAAGTATTGGACTCAACGACGAGAACCAGGCGATTTTACAGAGGACATGTCCGCTGACATGGTTCGAGCAGCTCTGATGGATCGTGCATCCGCAGGCATTTATTCTGGCATCAAAAATGAACTCCTCGATAACCCCCTCCGACATCTGGGTCAATTAGGTTCAGGCTTTACCCTTTCCTCGAAGCTTGGAATTATTTCCGACAGACTTCAATCGGTCAGACACTTGCGTGGGATACTAAATACGCTTCGAGATAGAGAATCGGATTGGGAGAGACAAAAGGCAGATCTCCCCTCTCCCGCTGTGATATCCGGATTAAAAGATCGTTTAATGTCACCTCCTAAATCTAAATATCAGAAAGAGGATACAACAAGCAAAGAAGAGCTAGAGTCTCGTATCCAGTCCGTTCAAGCTGATTTAGAAAAGCTCACGAAACAGATTTCAGATGCTTCTTCTGAGCTTTCAAATGCAGATCAGTTTTTACCCAGCGATATTTCACTGGTGAGAAGAGAATTGGGTCTTCCTAACACGTCTCACCAAGATCTTACCAATTTGGTTTTTGGTCCGGCTTGGCTGGGTTTTTTGGAGAAGCTTTCTTACTGGCTTGAGTTCAGTCGCTCAAAAAGTCCAGTGGGCACTAAAACCGATACGTATTCAATCGCAGTGTATACTCATGATAAATTCCGTGCCATTCGTTTTGGAAAACTAGGCGCTACTCCTGCTTTTGTCCTAGAAAAGGCAACTATCCGGTCAGGAAATCCCCAAAACTCCGAAGTAAAAATTGAGGGTGAGTTAACCGGATTTAACACGAACCCGCGCCTCTATGGAAAACCAGCCGTCATTCAACTGCACGCTGATTATCCAGAAAAAGGGTTTCGTCATTTGGAATTAAAGACAGTGATTGACCACACTCAGGACATCCCTACAGAAACGATTCATTTGTCTGTTGAAGCTTTTAAGCTTATGGATTGGCCGATTAGTCGGACTCCAGATGTTCAACTCAAAATTGATAAAGCTCGTGGAGGAATCACTTTGGATGGAGATTTTAAGGGAGATCAAATAAATATCGAGTGGAATATCTCTTTATCAGAAGCAGAATATGAGATCCATTCTCGCTTCCGACAAGTAGAACAAGCTTTAGAGCAAATGTTAGCAGGCCTTTATTCATTTGATGTGACAGGAAAGATCTCCGGACAACCCAAAACACTTAGTTTTGATTCCTCAAGTGGGCTTGGACGCAGACTAGCTGAAGGACTGAAATCGGAGTTCAAGCATGAGCACGAAGCACTAAATGAAGCTATCGCCAATGAAACCCGAAGTCTTTTTCCTCCCATCAAAGAGGAAATTTCCATTCGAATCAAAAAACTCCAAGAAGAAACGCTACCCGCTTTTCAGCAAGCATTGAAACAACTTCAAAGTATCCAAGCCCAAATAAGCTAAATCACTATCTTACTGT
>JBJSXY010000083.1:0-6253 GCA_046086625.1 Pseudomonadota bacterium
GTTCTTTTAACTCGGTTCGAAGTTTGTCTGCGCCCTGAGGAGTAATATAATTTTTTCTTCCCGCTAACGGGTCATTAGAGGAACTATCATCGCTTGCTTGGAGATCTAATTCTAGATCTTCGCCATCTCCCTCTTTTGTGAACGCTTTACTCATAATTTATTTAACTTTGATGGGTTTTCCTAGTTTCATAATATGCTGAAACTCCGATTCGGTAACAGGCTGGACAGATAAACGAGATCCCTTTTTTAAAACCGCCATGTTTTTTAGAGGGGCCTCGTTTTTTAAATCATCTCTCAAGACTGGAACTGAAAATCGAGAGACCGCTTTTACATCTACCATCACCCAAGGATTGATTCCCTTTTCTTTACTGTGGGGGTCAAAATACTTATTTTTGGGTTCCCAGGCTGAAGAGTCGGGATAAGCTTCTTTGACAACTTCGCACACCCCAAAGATTCCAGTGGGTTCCGCATTGCTATGATAAAATAAAACTAAGTCGCCCACTTGAAACTGATCTCGCATTAAATTTCGAGCTTGATAATTTCTCACCCCCTCCCAATGGGTAGTCTTTTTCGGGGCTTTTAATAAGTCCTCAAAAGAAAAGACATTGGGCTCTGATTTCATCAGCCAAAAAGCCTTGGTTTTTCTTGTCATAATTGCATGAAATAGCACAAAAAACGGGTCAACGCACCATCCCATTATGAAAATTTCTTCACAATCCGATAAGTTTTTTGAGGTTTCTACCTATGAAGACTATTTCTCAGCAAGCCCCTAGCATCGCAATTCTCCTTCCGTGTTTGAACGAGGAGCCAACGCTTGCCAAAGTCATACGAGATTTCAAAAAGCAAATCCCTCAAGCCGATGTCTATGTGTTTGATAACGGTTCAACCGATCGCAGCGTCGAAATTGCTAAGCAAGAGAGAGCACACGTTATTCATGTTCCTCAAAGAGGGAAGGGAAATGTCGTTCGCCGCATGTTTGAAGCAGTGGAAGCGGATGTCTATGTAATGGTTGATTCCGATGATACTTACGATGCAAGTCGAGTTTGGGAGCTTATTAATCCGGTTCTTAATGAAGGCGTGGATATGACTGTGGGAAGTCGGGTCGCTGAAGCAGAATCGGCGTACAGAAAATTTCATCGCTTTGGTAACGCTCTTATCATTAACTTAATCAATATTCTCTTTAAAAGTTCATTTACAGATATTTGTTCCGGATATCGAGCGATGTCTCGAAACTATGTGAAAAACATTCCCCTCTTACGGGATGGATTTGAAGTGGAAACAGAGTTAACCGTTTATTCGTTAATTAATGGATTTTCTGTTCGAGAGGTCCCACTTCCTTATGGCAGTCGTCCAGAAAATAGTTTTAGTAAACTAAGGACTTTTTCAGATGGTTATAAAGTTGTTCTAACCATTGTGTGGCTTGTGCGAGATACGCGCCCACTTCTTTTCTTTACCCTTCTTTCGCTCGTTACTTTCTTTGGAGGAGCCCTTCCGCTTTACCTCGCGGAAGCAACAGGTCTCTTTGTTCCCTTGGTCCTGTCATTTCTTTCAATTGCTGTGTTTTCCACAGGATTAGTTCTAAATACGATTAACGTAAAGTTTTCGGAGCTCCAAGTGCTTGCTCGTCGCAGAAACTCAACCACTGAACGAAGCGATCTTCTCTTTGAGCTGAAACAAGCAGCTTAATTTATAAACACGATTCATGGAGGAATCATGTCCACTCAAGCCGTTGCAGTATCAACTTCATTTGTAACAGAAGACAGCCATTCGATGTGGGAAGAGGTTTCCTGTAACTTATGCGGCTCAAGCCGAGCCACTGTCAAATACCAGGGAACAACGGATCATGATACGGAACAGCTTTTAAAGTCTTACTGTGCCTCTGGAAATTTTATTTCAAAAGAAACTCTCGTTGAATGCACTGATTGTGGTCTTGTTTACACTTCGCCCCGATTGAATCGAGAACTTATACTCCGGGGCTATACGGAAACCGAGGATCCTACTTATGTGTCTCAAGCTAAGGGGCGAATCCTCAGCTTTGGCCAGTGTCTAAAAGCAGTAGAAAAATACGTGAAAAGAGGAGTGGTGCTCGATGTCGGGGCAGCTGCTGGTTTCTTTTTAAAAGTGGCGAAAGACAGCGGCTGGAAAACTTACGGAATTGAGCCTTCTAAATTTTTAAGTGATTTTGGAAATAAGAATTATGAAGTGGGAATCACTTGCGGCACGGTCGAAACCGTTCCCTTTTTTCCAGAAAAAATGGATGTAGTTACTCTTTGGGACGTCTTAGAACATACTTTTGATCCCAAAGATGTTCTTAAGCGATGTAATCGATATTTAAAAGAAGGTGGTTATGTTGTCGTAAACTATCCCAATATTGGTAATTGGATGGCTAAGTTAGCGGGTCGTCACTACTGGTTCATTTTAAGTGTTCATTTATATTATTTCGTTCCCAAGACCATCAAAAAAATGCTGGAAGTGGCTGGTTTTGAAGTGATCTCAAGTCGGCCACATTTCCAATGGCTTGAATTTGGATATTTAGTTTATCGCTTTGAAGCGTATTTACCGAAACTCGCCAAAATGATGGGTAAAGTTGTAAAGGGTCTCGGCCTTGAAAAAACTTTGATTCCCTATTTCGCAGCACAAACTCGAGTCATCGCCCGTAAAGTGAGGTCGGTATGAAAAAACGAGTCGTTGTCTTAGGAGCTGGCGTAACAGGCCTATCAGCAGCCTACCGACTAAGCCAATTTCAAGATTGTGAAGTTCACGTCTTAGAAAAAGAAACTGAAGTCGGCGGATTATGTCGGAGTTTCAAAGAAGGAGACTTCATTCTAGATTTCGGACCTCATAAATTTTACTCTAATGTACCTGGCGTGACTGAAGCGATGTGCGAAGTTATGGCGGACGATTTTTTGTTAAGAGAAAAAACTCAAAAGCTTTTCATGAGTGGGAAGTATTTTTCCTTTCCCCTAAAACTAACAGAAATGATAACTCGTTTCTCACTTTTCAAAAGTGTGAGAATTTTAGCAAGCTTTGGCTGGCAAGCAGTCAAGAACGCCCTATCCGCGCAACCTAATTCCACTTATCAGGATTTTGTTATTAATAAATTTGGAAAAGCTCTTTACCAACAAATCTTTCAGCCGATGGCTTTAAAAATGTTTGGTAATCCAGCAAAGTTGGATAGGCGCTTAGCTGAAATACGGATCTCATCCCCTGGACTAGTGGCAGTTCTAAAACAAGTACTCTTTTCAAAAAAAGTAGACAGAACGGTCTCTGCACCAGAGTTCCACTATCCCAAACAGGGATTTGGTCAAATCCCGAAAAAGTTGATGCAAAAAGCAGAGTCTAATGGAGTGAAATTTCATTTAGGAGTAAGAGTAACCAAAATTGAGCAAAATCAGGGGAAAGTGAGTGGAGTGTGGTTTTTGACTTCGGAGGGAAAATCAGAGTTCATTTCGTGTGATCAACTTGTTTACTCCATTCCCATGCAAGCGATTGCGGATCTCGTGCCGGATCTGCCAGCTGAGGTGAGGCAAGCGGCTCGTTTTGTAAAATTTCGTCATACAGTTGTTTACTACTTTTTATTAAAAGTTAAGTCGGTATTACCTGCGATGTGGGTTTTTTATCCTGAGGCTAAGTTCCGATTTGGAAGACTTAGTGAAATGACTAAGTTTTCGCCCGCTGTAGCACCCGAAGGAATGACTGCTTTGATGGCAGATTTTACATGCACCGGAGAGGATCCAGAGTGGTCGATGAACGATGAAGAGCTCGGCAAATACCTCATGAAACAGTTAGAACCCTTAAAACTCTTTTCAGAGGATCAAGTGATTAAGTGTTTTTCGAGAAAGTTTAAAAATATTTATCCGGTTTATGAGCTTGGGTATGAAGAGCGAGTGAATAAACTAAGAGCCTTAGAAAGTTCGTTTGAGAATCTCTACTTCGTTGGGCGACTAGGTGATTTTAATTACAATAATTCAGATCAATGTTTCGATATGGGATTTTCCGTTGCGAATCACATAAACGAAAAGGAAAAAGTTGCAGAGGAATGGCAAACGTTGCGATCTGAAAGGTTTGATAAGTATCGAATTGTTGATTGAGCATTATGAAAGGACCCCGAATTCATTTTCAGTTAGGAGTTTTGTTCGGGGCCCTGGTTTTGGTGGCTCTTGAAACAATCCTAGAAGTTCACGTTTCTGGAACTGATGTTTTCCTGTTTAAAGAAGCTGGGATTAATTTAGCAACCAAGGGAAAGTTTGTTGCTTCCTTTTTGCCTCATATGATGTTCGGTGAGGAACGACCCTTCGCTTATTATCCCCCCTTGTATCCGTTTATCTTTGGCATTTGGAGTTGGATAGTGGGGGTTGGATTAAAACAATCTCTCTTTTTTGATTCGCTGCTGACTATTGGAAGAACTCTACTCATGTTGCGTCTGGTAGTTCCCACATTGCCTGAATCTTTTTTTTCGAAGAAACAATGGGCAATTCGATGGGGAGCAGGACTTCTTTTTTGTTTGTTGAGTTTGGTATCTACGGATCAAGATAGGCCCGATGAGCTTGCCCTAATTTGGGGATTACTCTTGTGTTTTTCTCTCAACTCCGAAAAACCCTTAAGATTAAAAATTCCGTTGAGTGCCATGTTTTTAGCTTTTGTTGGCGCTACTTCGCCGGCTTGCGGGGTTCTCTTTGCCATAGTGGTAGGGGTGTGGAGTTTAACGCAGACGCGGTCCATCTCATGCCTTTTGGGAATCGGGATTGGATCTCTGTTTTTCTGGGGACTCACCGTCATGCCCGTGCTACTTCACGATATGACCTCTGGGATTAGGTTTTCGAAGCAAGCGGGCATTTCGAGCTTTCCCTATCTGAGGTACTTGCCGAATTCTTGGACTCTTAACGATCTCTTAAGAGCGTGGGGAAGCGATTTAAATCGGTTTTTGGGATCGGGGAAGAGTTATCTCTTCGTAAGTTTGGGAACACTGAGCCTAGCGCCTTTTTTGCTGCTACATTATCGGAGTCCCCGATTGGAAATGAGACAAGTTCTCTTGATAGCCGCTATAATTTACACTTTAATAGTCCCTCTTGTATGGACTTTGCAGCCGTATTACTTGTGGTTCGGTAGTATCGTTTTAATGACAGGTATTTTCCAATATCAAAACAAGCTGAAGCTTAAAATGCAGGCCCTGTTGCTCGTTAGCTCTTTTGTCTTTTTAACTCCGTTATTTTTTTGGGAATCAAAGTGTGTTCTTAATGCACTGGAGGTACCAAAATCCGAGCAATTAGAGGAAATTCGGAAGGCCGTTCTTGCTGAAATAGAACCACAGGCTAGAATGGCAGTAACCCACGACCAATATTTTACTTTCAGGCCTTTAAAAGAAGTTGTGAATGTGGATTATTGGATGCACGAAGCAAATCGCCTAGACTATTTGTACATCACTGACTTGCCAGATAGTAGGAGGCAAGTCCCTCGAAAACGCCAGCTTCTATCTGAAAAAGATCAGCCTTGCTTCGAATTGGTGAAGGATTTTTCTACTTATACACCTATTCATGTATTGGGTTACAAAACTAAGTATTTTGTTCGAGGAAATGGCGGTAGCCTATTTCGAAACATTTGCAAGCAGTCTTAGCTAACAGAAGAACGTATTGATTGAATAAATTTAATAACGAGTTCTTTTCTGTAGACACCCGATTGAAAACCATTCCCAAAATGATTGAGAGCCCATCTCATTTGAATAATGGCTCGTTTGTCTAGCTGCGACAGGTCTGGATGCGACTCAGCTAAAATCAGCATCTCTTTTATCCACTGAATGAGCAAACTAATGAGTATCACCCCAGGACGATGGATATAAACTGTGTCAGCTCCTAAGTGTCGGGGCGGTAAGCGAATATCTTGCTGGGGAACTATCAAGGAGGAAATAAATCCCATCCCTTTGGCCAGGAGTTCACTGATTATTTTAAGAGTTTCTAAAGGAGAAAAAATTTCGATGGAGCCCAAATTCTTCTTCAGAAAGAGACTGAAGTAGTCTAAATCCATTCGGGAGCGGTCCCAAAATTCGGGAAGGCTAGGGACAATAGTCGGATCAGGTAAGCCCTGGGCCATTTCAGTTTGGGTTAGTTGAGTAAAGACCCGGACTCCGTGGATTTCGACCATCTTTTCTAGCACCTTAAAGAGGTTAGAAGACATAGATATCACTTTAGCGAACTTCTCTTTCTTTGTCGTCTGGGGTAAATACATCCTTTAAAAGGAATATAACCGTGACTCAGAA
>JBJSXY010000084.1:0-2000 GCA_046086625.1 Pseudomonadota bacterium
CAATGGCTTAGCCCAGACCTTTCATAATAAGGGCTGATTCTGTAAACCTCTCCCTCTAGGCCAGAAACAGTTAAGATTTCGGAAATACAACGCTTTCTATCAACTCTTTCTAAATGGATTACCCCAAATATTTGAGAAGACACCCATTCCCGAATAACCCTTAGAGGAATTTGCAGTCCAGCCATGAGAGCTAAGGATTCAAAGCGCTTCAGGGCCTCTCGGGCCGAGTTGGCGTGAAGTGTACCTAGAGACCCCGAATGTCCCGTGTTCATTGCCTGAAGCATATCAAAAGCCTCAGCCCCTCGACATTCACCCACAATAATCCGGTCGGGACGGATTCGAAGAGCCGTACTAAGAAGTGTTCGTAAAGTAACGCCTCCCCTACCTTCTGGATTTGGCGTCCTTGCTTCCAGATGAATCAGGTGGGGGTGTAAAGAATTAATCTCCATCACTTCTTCAATTAAAACAATTCTCTCATCATGACTAATCTCATGGAGTAAAGAAGACAGTAAGGTTGTTTTACCTGTTCCGGTGCCACCGCTGATAAGAAATGTTTTTCGGTTACGGACCTGAGTTTGAATCCACTTTGCCAAGTGAGCAGGACCAAAGGCTTCAAGAGGAACGGTTCCTGCTTGTTTTTTTTTTCGAATGCTAATGAGAGGCCCTGGAAATGCGAGAGGCGCTAGCACAATATTGAAACGACTTCCATCGAGACACCGTCCATCTAAATAAGGCGCTGATGCATCGATTTGCTTCCCAGAGGGCACTATCAATCTTTCAATTAAGTGAAACAAGGCTGATTCATCGGGCAACGGGTGCTCGACTTCTTCAAGGCAGCCTCCCTTTTCCACGTAACAACTCTTGGTCCCATTAATTAAAATATCGGTAACCGTCTCATCCCCAAAAAAAGGCAAGAGTTTTTTTGAGGGACCTACTAACTGTTGTTCAATTCCTTCAATCATTTCGACTTTGAAATTTTTTTTGAAATTTATCCTGAGATTCATTCTCTACTGCTTTTGAAGTCATTCCGATAGTTACTGCCATTAGCAGATCGGTATCTTTTCGGCCCGAGTTCGTTCGAGTAAATAACCAAGGCCCCAAAAGAGGGATTTCCCCTAAAATGGGAAGGCTCTGTTCTTCAACCTGGGTCGTTTGTCTGACAAGTCCGGACAGAATGACCGTTTCCCTATCGAGCGAATCCATTTTGGTCGAAAAAGTTCTTGAGATAATCGAAGGGATACTCTCTACTTGATAAGAATGATCAACTTCTGAAATCTCAAGTTGAATATCTGTCTGGAAATGAATTTGATCTGGGCTTTCCGGTCTTACTTTGGCCGTTAAACCATATTTCTTCCAATCGACTTTCCTTTGGAACCTACCAAAAGAATCTGAGGCCGTCGTAACTGGGAACTCACCCCCAGAATGAAATAAAGCTTGTTCGCCCAATCGAACATAAAGATCTGGATTTGCAACAATTCGGGCCCAACCCTCTTTAATAAGGAGTTGAAGAAAACCAGTCGCCGTGGAAAAGGAAAGGGAATAATTCAAACCCACAGATTCGTTTGCACTCTGAAGCGCTCCTGCCCCAGCAAACGTAAGGGTTTCCGGCCATTGAATGCCGGAATTTCGTCCGATGTTTTCATTGAGTTCCAAAAACTGAAGAGAGACTCGAGCCACTTGGCCTCGACTGTTAAAAGCGCTACTTTCCAATGATTCCGAAGGAACGACCGATACTGAGAATACTTTTTCTATTTCGTTCTCATCCCAAACTCGAAGAGAAGTTTTTCCCAAGGAGAGCCCAGTAATCAAAATCGTCGCGGGGGGAATCGCTTTAACTTTAATCAGTTTTGAATTACCAACAGCGACTCGAGACAGTTTCTCGACCTTTAGTGTCTGGTTTGTGTTTTTTCCAAGAATAATAATTTCATTATTTGAAGCTTCTTGTGCCCTTGCCATATCCACCACTGCAATTACAAACTGTAACCAAATCCAAAGACTTC
>JBJSXY010000085.1:0-7145 GCA_046086625.1 Pseudomonadota bacterium
AGAAGTCGGTAAGCATCCTCGCGACGATTCAAATTCAAATGAGATTGAAGAAAGCCGAGCCAAATATAGGATTTCTCTAGAGTGTTCTCAAGAGTACTCATGGTTGTTTCATCCTTTCCTTATGTTTTGATTGGGTAACCAACGTAGAGGTTCAGGGGACTTTTTCGGAACCACAGATAGCAATCGTTTTGCTTGTTTCTTGGGAGAAATATAATTGGAAAAATGTGTCGATTGGAGTGTGATCTTTTCCTTGGTTTTTTTATCCAAGAGCTCTTTAAATCGCCCCAAACTTTGCGCATGTCCGATGACTGCCAAAGCTTGATACGCTCCTTTTTTCCCTTCCCCCTTTAGGAAGCTAGCCGCTTTCTTAAAAAGATGGAGAGTCGCCTTCTCATCCGGTGAAAATAAGCTTGAATAGGAGTGCTTGGGGTGACTTGTTTGATGACCCCCTTGCGTGCGCGAGAAGCTTGCTTGAGTTCTTCCGGCTGAATCTCTGATAAGGTTGGATATCGTGTCATGGTGATCCGACTCCTCTAAAAGAAAAATAGAGTCCAGTCCTTTTGTGGTTAGTGAATAGGAGAAAATGTGGACCCGTTTTTTTTCTATAATTGCAAGCCACCAAATCGATTTCTCTTTAGGTGGGGCTCCAAGCATACTTTTAATCCCAGTCCCAGTTTTTGTTTTCTTTCGTCTCACACCCGATGGGCAGTGCAACCCACGTACCAAAAAACAGGATGAGGATCGGCAGAGAGCCCCCTCAAATCCTTCAAAAGCAACGAAGTCTCAATGCAAAATGCACCAACTCCGAAATAAAATGTTAAGTGGTTCCTGGCCTATTTGAGAGGCATAAGGGTTGCAAAAAGTTGAATGAATGAAATGGTGGATCCTACTTTTATTAGGGGTGTCGGCCAGCGTGAATGCTCAAGTCCCTGGTCCTTCTCTGCGAGCTGAATTTTTTTCTGAAGGGGCTTACTGGAGTGGAAACTCCTCTGGAACTAACTCTACTTTCGCCAGAGCTTTTGCGGGATGGAATCCTCAGTTTCAACCCTTTTTACAGATGGGATCCGAGCAAACGTTTGGGGCACAGGGAAATGGAGAAATCTATTTTTCACCTGGAGTCCACTGGCATTCAGATTATCTGAAAATGTACGGTGAACACAGGTTTCATCAAAGAAACAACGAAAATTTAGCTAATCATGAATGGCGCGCACTTTTTGTTTTGGGTCGCACGATTGATTTTCCAATCTTTCCACAAGAATCCTGGCTCATGTTTGTTGAGCCCTACAGCGAACTCCTTTTTAGCACCAATAGAAATAACTATGTCCTTCTCCAGGCCTTGTCTCGATTCGGGCTCAGGTATCAGCTCGCTTCTCAAATCTCCACCGACTTTTTTGTAGAGCCTTATGTTTCCTACACTCAAAATCAAGTAGGAGAGAGCGGTCTCTTTCAAGTCCGTCCCAGCCTTCGAGCAAAAACGTGTTTCGATTCGCTGTGCATCGCTGTTTCAGCTGCACGGCTCATACCGACCGGGAGCAGTCCGGATCAAGGTTTTCGGCTGCTTGCAACCATTGGGGGGATGATTTGATGCTATGGCTGAGTCTAGGAATTCTGTACTTCATTTTGGGATTAGATGATCTGTGGGTGGTTATCGTAGCGTATAGAAACCAGTTGAAACCAACTGCACTGAATCCCCAAGAAAAAAGGCGCATAGCGAATCTTAAACAAAGAAAGATTGCTATCGTGATACCCGCTTGGCGAGAGAGCAATATAATTTCACAAATGCTTCGAGGGAACCTCAATAAAATTGTCTATGATAATTATCATATCTTTGTCGGGTGTTATCCTAATGATCTGCCAACTTATCGAGCGGCATCTAAAGTGGCTCGAGATACGGGAAGAGTCACTCCCATCCTAAACGTGGTGCCGGGTCCAACTTCAAAAGGCCAATTGCTGAATGCCATTTTGAGGGAACTATCGGAGGGACACTATCCTCAATTTGATCTTTTTTTATTTCATGATGCTGAAGATATTATTCATCCCTTGTCTCTTCAGCTCATCAATTCGGAAGCTGCTCGTTCCGATTTCATTCAAATCCCTGTATTTTCGCTACCGATTAAACGGTCTTTTAGTGTCGGAGCCACCTATATGGATGAATTTGCAGAAGTTCACACTCGAGATCTTTTAGTTAGAATTCATCTTGGCGTCTCTATCCCATCAGCGGGTGTGGGATTTGCTCTGACTCGAAAAGCTCTCTATGCGTTAATAGAAAATCCAAGTGACGAGCTGTTTGATTCAAGCTGTTTAACGGAAGATTACGTGTTGGGTATCAGAGCACATCAGGCTGGATTGAAACAAAGCTTTCCTTGTGTATTCGAGCCAGTTGAAGGAAACCACAGAAATTGGATTGCAACTTTTGAATATTTTCCAAAGCGGTTTACTCGGTCCATCAAACAAAAAGCCCGTTGGACAGAAGGAATTTCTCTACAATCAGCGAAAAAACTGGGCTGGTTTGGGAATGGTTTAAATTGGTTATTTCTATTCCGAGATAGAAAAGCACTTCTATCTAATTGCTTGGGGCTTTTTGGGCTAATGTTCTTACCGCTGATGGCATTCTTCCCAGTTGACGAACCCTGGTTTCTCCCCGTGGGCGTACTGAACAGCTTTCTTTTAATAAATCGATTGTGGCAACGAACGGTTGCTTTCAAACGAGTCTATCAAAACGCCGGCGTATTCGAAGTTATCCTGCGGTATCCCTTGGGAGTGCTTATCAATGGTTTAGCCGGCTTTCTCGCTTTAAAAAGCTACAGTGCATCCCGTGTTTTTAAAGAACCTACTGCTTGGGTGAAGACGGAACATGAGCTTCCAGAAGGGTTCGGACAAACTGCCGCACAAGGAGTGGGGTAAAATGATGGGGACCATACAGGGCCTTTTGATTCTCGGTCTTCTCCTCGGTGGATGTGCATTGCGGTCGGAGGCCCAAGAACACCCGTGTATACAGATTTTTTACGATAAGCCACCAAACGAGGAACCAAATCGTTATTTTGGACGTATTCACACAATGTTTATCCAAAACCTATTAGGCCATTTTCCCAGATGGCATCAGCTAGTGTCCCCTCTGGAATTCTATTCAAGCGGCCAGCTAGAACACTGCGAAGCCAATATCTATTTGGCTACTTATTTCCGAAGTCAAATTCCGGAGGCGTTTATTAATGATTTTGTACAAACGAAGCGACGAGTGATGTGGTTGGGCTATCATTTGTGGGACTTGCCCCAGAATGAATTATTGAGAATTTTCGGATTGGAGTTTAAGGGCCTAAGCCGTTTGGAACACGATGTTTCAAATCCAAAAAAACCTCCCTGGTTCTTTAAATATTATCATTACAAAGGTGAAGTCTTTGAAAAGTACGGGGAGTTTGATGCCAAAGAACCCACAAAATTTAATTCTGCTTTTGAGCTTTCTGTTTTTGAAAGAAAAGCAGATGAAGCACCGGAATCACAAGTTCTTGCGTGGGCGGAACACAGTGGAACCCACGAGAAAATTCCCTATGTAATAGCAAACAAGAATCTTTGGTATGTTGCGGAAAGTCCCTTCGCATTTGCAACCGAGGGCGATCGCTATCTGATTTTTACTGATCTCCTCTTTGATCTTCTCGATGAAAAACCCAGATACTTGGAGGCTCGGCCCGCTTTTGTTCGTTTCGAAGATATCCATCCGAATTTGCCTCTCTGGCAGCTGGATGCTTACACACAGATATTTGAATTAGCGAGAGTTCCGTTTGCGATCTCGTTGATCCCTATTTACGCCGATCCTCTCATGGTACAAGTAGATGATCGAGCCGAACGTTTTGTGACGATTGCGCAAAAAAAGTACTTTAGAGAGTTTCTCTTTCGGGCTCAAACCCGGGGTGGGTCAATTATTTACCACGGTATTACTCACCAGTATCGAAATATTAAAAATCCTTTTAATGGTATGACGGGCGATGACTTTGAATTTTGGGACGGCGTAAATCATAAACCCATTCCCGAAGACTCGGTTGCTTATGTTTTAAACCGAATTGAGGATGGTTGGGAGCTCTTAAATTCAGTAGGAATTACTCCCAGTGCATGGCTTACTCCGCACTATCAAGCTTCACCACTAGACTTTACTCTCTTCGGGCAGATCTTTCCTTGGAATATTGGTCGAGTGGTCTACTTCCCAAGTAAGAGCAATCAACTAGGGCGCTTGCCTGAAGAGTTGTGTCTAGTAAATCCAGCAAGTTCCACTATGCGAAAAAGCCGCTTCGAAATTTTAGAAGATCTCCAAGTGAAATTTCCTCAGGAGTTGCGTCCGAGCGGACAGTTTTTTCCGTATGAGATTTGGGGAGATGTGTTTGGTCAACGCTTAATTCCTGAAAACTTAGGCAATATTCAGCCGTTTTTAAACGAACAGGTACATAAGACTCAGGAAATCGGCGAAATGATTGCAAGCGCAAAAAGAAACCGAGTTTTAAGAGATCACTGGGCTTCGCTTTTTATTCACCCGGTCCTTATTCAGCCTCCTTGGGAAGAGGGACTTGGCGAGTTTCCCGGTGATGGAAAAAAAATACTAGAACTACTCAACACGATTCAATCTTTGGGGTATCAGTTCATCCATCTTGAGGATTGGGTTCAAAGCCATCCCAGGCTTTTAAGGCCGCCAATCGTAGAGTCCCATGCCGATCAATTTTAAGTTCATGCCAGTGCCCTTGGCACTAGCCCTTTCCCTCAAAGTATTCGGGGCTTCACTTTTGTCACCGGAAGAAATCCTTGAAAAAGCCAAAAAAAGCCGCACCGAGTTTGTTGAAGCAGTTGGTGAAGTGCAACGAATCGCACCCACGCTTTCATCAAAAGAGGCATTTTTTCCTTACATTAAAATATTGGACGATTTAAAAAAAATCGGTGATAGCTTCGGAGCCGCCGAAATGGGTGAAGATATTGTCCAATCGCTAGGATACATTCTTACTCGAAACGGAATTAAATGGTTGCGGCTTGATGTCGATTCGCAAGATTTTATCGAGCTTTATTTTCGATGGAGTGAAAATTCAACTCGTTATCAAGTGGCGGGTACTCATATAAAATTATTAGTTCTCGTTGTTGATAAGGAAAATTTGATCTTCTGGTTTGAAAGAACCACCTTCGCACTCGATTTTGTCTCAAAAATGAAGAGTGAGGCCTACGTTCAGGAGGCCTTCGAGCAGTTGCAAGCTAACTGTCTACAAAGACTGATGAAGATAAGACAGGAACTTCAGCCCGAACAAATTCTAGACTTGCTTAAAAAGACGACTTCCCTGCTTGCGATTCAGTCGGTTCTTGCTTTTTTAAATGAGGAAGGCTTGAAGACAACTAACCCGGACGATCTTGAAACCTACTTAAAGTGGACGGCCATATTGGGTGCGAATCTCCAGGCCATAAATCAAGTAGTTCCGTTTTATATTCTTTCTGCGCCTGGGCAACTACTCATCACCATCGTAACTAAGTTTTTAACTCTCAATCGTCCCTTCGATTCCCAAATTATTCCAGCCATTCTAAAAACGCTTCTGCCAAGCCAAATTCCCAATTTGGGATCTACGGTAATGGCTTTTTATAAAGATAAATTCATTCACGAAGAAATCATCGACTTACTAGTCATCTTGTCCTCCCAGCTTTTTGAGGAATATCTCAAGTTGAACTTGGGAAACGAAACCCAAGAGATGAGAAAGTTTTTAAGCCAAGTCACACTTCTTCAAGCGGGGCTATCAAACCAAATAGAGGGGTCCTATGAAGTGATAATAAGCGAAAAACCTGGGTTGATAAATTTCATACATCTTGGAAATGGAAAGTTTTTTATGGGTATATCGGTTAGGTATGGAGGGGAAGTCTCAGCAGATTTCAGTTTTTTTTATGTCACATTTAATACCAAGACGCAGTCTTGGGAAGCTGCCCATTATGATCCGAGTGATCCCGTTAGCTCAAACCCGGTCAATGAAGTGTTTTATACCACTTTCAAAATAATTCCCGAGAGTTCTGGAAATGCCATTGAAGGAACGATGTTCACTGCAAAACTAACTTCACCTTACCGAGGGAGAAAGACGGGTGGTTATTTGCAATTTAACTCCGACGTACGAGACAGAATTCCTGAAGTGGCGGGAGTTTACCGGGGGGAAGATAGGGGATATCAGTTTCGATTACTTATTTATCAAGTGGAGCAGCGTTTGCAAGGAGTGATTCTTGTGACAAGCCCTACGAACATTCCGGTCAATGTGGATTTAGAATATGGATATTATGACCCCCGTCGGAATGTCGCTTATTTAACGAGTGGTCGGTTCGAGAGTTTACGTTGGGTTCAAGTGCGAGGGGAATTTTTCGATAGCGCTAAGCGTTTTGAGGGACAGTATGTTCAAAGCGTCTACGGGGTGATTCATCATTTAGCGCTTGGACGAAGCGAAGGAGAAAGCCATGGGAAATAAGGGTTTCGGAAAAAGTATTTTTCTGCTCATGGCAATTTGCCTAAGGGCACTGAGTGTAGAGGTCCCTCAAGTAAAAGGGGCTACTTTAACTGAAGTGGGCGACTATGTTTTTGATGCGGCCATTGGAAGTGGCGAAAAAACAGCAGCTCAGAAAATGGTTGATAGATCTTTTGAGGTGGGAGTCCGACACCTGGTGCTATCTCCTCGGGCTGTTATGACTCATCCGAGAAACTCGGAAATTGTGCCTATGACTCCCCCAGAGAAGAGAGCTGACGAACGAAAAAGAATGGTTCGTTTGATTAGCTATATTCACAGCAAAGGAATGACCGTGGGAATTCGTCCCATCTTTTTTGTCATTGATGGAAATGGGCACACTCCCTATGTAGAAACACTCCCCGATGGAAGTAAAAAAGAGTGGTGGCACGGTAATATACAGCCGGAACAGCCCAATGCGTGGTTTGAATCTTTTAAAACCTATTTGGATTTATATCTGCCCATTTCAGCTCAAACAGGTGTTGAGGAATTTACCATTGGTGCTGAGCTTTATTCCATGACTGTAGGAATTGAAGACCAGTGGAAAGCAAATCCACATGGATTGCCCGCACAGTGGGTGAGACTCTTATCCTATGCTCGTACTAAATTACCTCCCACTACGCGAATCATGTATGACATCAATTTTAC
>JBJSXY010000086.1:0-2341 GCA_046086625.1 Pseudomonadota bacterium
TTATGAAGATCGAGCCGCTCGTCGGGGATTAAGGGTATCTGATCTATTTCATGAAAAGCTTTTTGAAGAGCGCCTCAAGTCTAATTTGGAAGAGAAGAATTTTCTTTTGGAAAAATATTACGGCGTACCACCCGTTAACATGGAAGCATTTCAATCAAAGTATCGAGAGATTGGACAGAAATTGAAACCCTTTGTCCGCGATGTCTCAGGCCTGATGGCCGATTCCATCGCCTCCGGAAAAAAAATTCTCTATGAAGGGGCCCAGGGAGTTTTGTTGGATATGGATTATGGAACGTACCCTTACGTTACTTCCTCCCATACACTCCCCTCTCAAGCAGCTCTGGGACTGGGCGCTCGGGTTCCTGTAGACACACTTTTTGTGGGGGTCATTAAGGCTTATTCCACCCGCGTGGGCGAAGGCCCTTTTCCAACAGAGCTCAAAGATTCGATGGGGGATCGCTTACGGGAAACTGGCCATGAGTTTGGAGCAACAACGGGTCGGCCGCGGCGTTGTGGATGGTTGGATCTAGTAGCAGTAAAATATGCAATGCGGGTCTCTGGGATCAAGAATATTGCAATTACAAAGTCGGACGTTCTTTCTGGTATTTCAGAACTGAAGGTCTGCACGGCATATGAACTCGATGGAAAAAGAATAGATACGTTGCCTGCAGATACAGATTCATTGAATCGAGTTATTCCGGTTTACGAAACAGTTCCTGGATGGCAAGAGCCGCTCACGGAAGTAAGACACTATGATGCTCTTCCACAGAACTTTAAGAATTACTTAAAATTCATCGAGCAACACACAGGAGCTAGAATCAACCTTTTATCTACTGGAGCCGGCCGAGAACAGGTGATTGACTTGAAAAAGGCGTTCTAACTTTTTTAGTTAGGGAAAGAAACCTCGATAAAGCATCGCTTTGGACAATCGCTCAAGTGATACAGCTATAGCAGAATGACGCATGTCCATTTTGTTTGCTGAATGGAAATCGTAGACTCTGTTAAAAGCATGAGAAATGATTTCCCAGAGGCGATTATTTACATCTTTTTCACTCCAGAAAAACTTTTGAAGTCCCTGAACCCATTCAAAGTAAGACACAATGACTCCGCCCGAATTTGCAAGAATATCAGGAATAGTAAAGACGCCTTTGTCGAAAAGAATTCGATCGGCCTCCGGAGAAGTGGGGCCATTTGCCCCCTCAGCAAGAATTTTACATTTAATTTTATCGGCATTTTTTTCGGTGATTTGACCACTGAGCGCTGCAGGAATCAAAATATCGACATCTAACTCTAAAAGTTCCTCGTTCGTTACAAACTCTCCGCCAGTGTAGCCTTTCACTGTTCGGTTTTGAGCAATATAAGATCTCAACTCTTCAATCGCGATACCTTTGGGATTATAAATTCCACCCGACACGTCACTGACAGCAGCAATAGTACATCCCACATCGGAGAGAATTTTAGCTGAATGATACCCCACATTTCCAAATCCCTGAATGGCTACTCGGGTCTTATCATTCAAATCTATCCGAAGTCTTTTGGCCGCTTCGATAACGGTATAAACAACCCCACGTCCGGTTGCATCCACTCGTCCCAGGGACCCGCCTATTTCAATGGGTTTACCTGTAACTACCCCCGGCACTGCATGCCCAATTTGTTGGCTGTAGGTATCCATCAACCAAGCCATGGTTTGGGCATCTGTTCCGATGTCAGGAGCCGGAATATCTTTCTCAGGCCCGAGCAACATTGAAATTTCCGTAGTGTATCGACGAGTCAAAGCCTGCTTTTCCCGACGCGATAGTTTATTGGGATCACACCGCACGCCGCCTTTAGCTCCTCCCAAAGGCAGACCCACCAGTGAATTTTTTAAGGTCATCAGCATGGCCAGAGCGGAGGTTTCGGCCAAATTAACATCGACATGGTAGCGAATTCCGCCCTTAGCAGGACCTAAAGTCGTATTGTGCTGAACCCTGAATCCATCAAAAACTTGGATAGTCCCGTCGTCCATTCGGACTGGAACGGAAACGTAAAGAACCCGTTTGGGTTTTGCCAGACGATTAAAGACATTTCGATCTATCTTAATGGCTTGACCAGCGATTTCCATAGCGCCAAGGACGCCAGAGTAGAAAGGATGTTTTTCCCAACCAACAATTACGCTGTCCGAAACATGTGATTCAGACATTCAAGCCTCCTGCTAGCGCAAAGAAATGAGCCATGAGCATAACGATGTGAAAGTGTTCCGTCTAGGAGATTATGTTCCGGTTTGCGAATGTTCTCGGTAAATTTTTCGGAGCAAAAGCTGGATATTCGACTGCGCGGCCATCGAATTAGCAATGGCTTGCAT
>JBJSXY010000087.1:0-9338 GCA_046086625.1 Pseudomonadota bacterium
TATGAAATTTTGAAGGATCTCTCAGGGCTGCCTCGAATTTTAAAAATTGTGAACTGTTTAGGAAATGGGCGTTAGCCTCAATAGCCTGTAAAAAAGATTAACTCTAGGGTTAGGCTTAAGATTCAAAGACTTAGATAAGCACCCAAAAGAAATGTATTCAATTTGTTCACACACACAATTAAGCTTCTAAAATTGCCAATAAATACATAATCCTACGCTGCTAACGATTGGCGTTTTTCCTGCATCTGAGGGGTTTAGTAGGAGAACCCAATGACCCAATTGTTACCCGTGTTGATTTTCATGTTAGTTCTTCAGCTCACAGCTTTCGGTAATATCGCCTTAATAGATCAAAAGGGAAATCTACCTGAAAATGCCGATGCGTCAGACGTGGCTGCAGTGGCCGCGGCGAAGTCAGCGGCAGTCCATGCGCACGGGGCAAGCACAGCAGCTCAGGCCATTGCTGCTAGTCAGCAAGCTGCTCTGATGTATCAACTTTTGATGGCCAAAGGAGTGATGGATTATTTTCAAAGAAAAGAAATGGAAAAAGCCAACGAAGCTCTTTCCAAGAAAATGGAAAAACTTCAAAGGGAGCTTCAGTCTGGAAAATTAAGTTCAGCACAGTATGCAGCTATCAAATCTGCTGTTGAAGAAACTTACGCTAAGTATTCAAAAATCGAGCTTCCTAAAGATAAACCGATTCAAGCTGATTCAGTCGAATCAGCTAAAGGATTTAGAACCACTAACTCCGACCTTTCAGGAGGAAGTTCATTTGTGAAAACTTCGGGAGATGAAAAATCCCAACCACAACTTGAGTCAATGGATATTGCTCGAATGGGTCTACAAAATTCGGAAGGCAGGGGTCAAACCCCTAAAAATCCTTCGGGACAGGATTCTTTAAAAGGCGCATCTGAAAATAGCCCAGGAATTCAAGGGGGAATTCTGATGCCGAATTCGGGTATGGCTATGACGGGCGGAGTTCAAGCACCTGCTCATCAAACAGTGTCCATCCAAAATTCAATTCAAAGTGAAACAACACCTAATGGCAGAGGATCTCAGACCCTATCGGGGCGAGGCCTAGCTAGCCAGGACGGAGAAGGTAAAACGGAATTTTTTCTGAATCCTGAGAGGGAAGAAATCGAAAGCGTTCCCTCACTGGAATTTGCAAAGAATGAGCAAAATCTCGATGGGCATTATTCCCTGCTTTCAGAATCATCCCCATCGCGGGCTCAATGGGGAGCCTCAATTAAGAATCTTTTAAAGCCTATCAAGTTTCAGAAGACCCCTTTTTCTACACGACTTCAAACTGAGGAAGGCCTTCATTTGGGGCTTCTTTTCTTGATTTTAGCGGCCGCATTTGTTTTAGGTCGTCGTTTAAAGGGCGATAAAAAGGTCCCAAGAGTCATTCCAGAAGTCATTCTAAAACCAGAAAATGACTTCCAACTCATCCGGATATCCGATCGAAGATCTAAAAGAGTGTAAAGTCTTTTTGGCGAATTCCTGTGTTTGAGGTAGAACTCAAATCTCTATGGATGCTCTAAAAATTACGGGGGGTCGGTCTCTTTCCGGGCGAGTGGCAATCAGCGGTTCTAAAAACACGGCTCTTCCATTTCTTTTTGCTTCTTTACTTTTTGATCAGGAACTGACTTTTGAAAACATTCCACGTCTTTGGGATATTGAAACAACGCTCAAACTCCTAGAAGACATTGGGTGTAATTATGTTTGGGATAAGGAATTAGGCCAAGTTCGGATTCGTCCGGAAGTAAAAAGGCGATTTGCCTCCTATGATTGGGTAAAAAAAATGAGAGCGGGGATTCTTGCTCTGGGGCCTCTTGTTGCTAAATTCGGAGAAGCCAAGGTTAGTCTTCCCGGGGGATGTGCGATTGGGGCAAGACCTGTGAACTTTCATTTAGAAGCTCTCAAGCGAATGGGGGCCAAAGTAGAAGTGGAAGAAGGATATATTCACGCTTCTGTTCCTTCTCGGCTTAAAGGAGCTCAAATTGTTTTTCCCGAAGTTTCCGTGACTGGAACTGAAAACGTTCTTTATTTAGGCGCGTTGGCGGAAGGGGAAACGATTATCGAAAACGCTGCCCGGGAGCCCGAAGTAATCGCTCTGGGCGAACTGCTTCAAGCTTGTGGTGTCGAAATTGAGGGCTTAAAAACAGCAACGATAAAAATCAAAGGAGGCAGATTAAAGACGCCTCTTGAGCCCATACGGATTCCTTCTGATCGAATTGAAACAGGAACCTGGATGTCTATAGCAATGGCAACTCAAAGTGAACTTACTTTAGAGAATGCTGCGGGATCGGAACTGTCTGCGGTTTTGAAAGCTTTTAAAAATATGGGATTGGGGATTGCCGAGAAAGACGGCGGACGTAGTTTACATATTTCTCCCAGAACATCTTACGAAGCGATATCGTTAGAAACGGAGTGCTTTCCCGGGTTTCCTACCGATATGCAGGCTCAGATTTTAGTCAATATGTGTCAAGCTGTGGGTGTAAGCCACATGAGAGAAAATATTTTTGAAAATCGTTTTATGCATGTAGCCGAGCTCCGAAGACTCGGTGCTAAAATCGAAATCGAAGGAAATTTGGCCCGAGTAGAAGGTCCCACTCAATTAAAAGCAGCTCCCATTATGGCTACTGATTTAAGAGCCAGTGCTAGCTTAGTAGTAGCGGCCTTAATGGCAGAAGGAACTTCCACAATCAGTCGTATCTATCATCTGGATAGAGGCTACGATCACTTGGATAAAAAGCTTCAAAAACTGGGAGCTCAAGTGACTCGTGTTGCGCAATAACTCGAGCAGAGTTAAAGTAGGGTTTTAACTTAGGAGACCGCACCATGCTTAAAAACATCATTCTTACTTTATTGGCTTTATTTTGTTTGTCTTCCCTCGCTGGAGATATTCCTGGAGGAATGAATCGAAGTGCCGAAGTATTACCCTCTAATTCTTATGAAATGCTTTTAAGCCCTGGTTTTACTCTTCAACCGTCGGGAGCTTATCTTTCCTCCGAAGTTCGATATCAAGCCAACGAAGAGATGGCTGCAGGACTTGGATTTGGAGCGGGTGAAGTTGGTTTCAACTTTGGTTTGACTGGAACCTACTACATTCTTGCCGATAATGGTGTACAGCCAGGGGTTTCTCTTTCGGGCGGGCTTCATTTCAATCGGCTGCTGGAATCTAATTATTTTGCCGTTCGGCTTTCTCCAACGGTCAGTAAAAATTTAGCAATGAGCTGGGGCCGAATTAGTCCCTATGCGAGTGCCCATCTAACTCCTAATTTCCGCTTGGGAGCAGCTGATAATAGCTTGGCTCTTAAGGCTTCTGTTGGAACTGAGTTTTTGGTTAAGCCCTGGGGAGATATGAGATTAATAGCTGAAGCGGGCTTGGGAGTTTCGAATAGCGTCAGCGAATTGATGTTCGCTGTAGCTTATCCGTTTGTGGCTCTCTAAGTTTAATTCAATAGAATAAAAATAAAACGGGCGTAGCAAGAAGCTACGCCCGTTCTTTTATCATAGCGTTAGAAAACTAGCTTAGTAGAATCTTCGAGGAAAGAAGAGTCGTCCCAATCCTCTTGCGATTCCACCTACCAATGAAGCTGCTCTTACACCGATTCGAGCAGGTACTCTTAAAATATTTCGGATAGGTTGTCCCCATCGGAATTGAAGTGGTCCCCCCGTGAATCGGGTTCCGTATCCGGCATAAAAAGGTCGATAAGCTCTAAAACCACATCCAGAGCACGAAGGCGCTACTACGCAGGTTGTGCAGGATCGCTTTATGGTGCGACTTTTCTTGATGATGAGTTTCTTATAGTATCCGTGCGAATCACTCACACTACAACTGCCATCACTACAAGCAGTTGCTACTTGCGGGTTGATGACCCCGCCTAAGATTAGCGCTATTGCTACGAAAACACTGGTTATTTTAATCATGACTCCTCCGCTACAACAAAAATCCACTTCAGCTATTTGAAGTCGAAAACGATTCCCCTCTCATTAGGGGCATTCGCTTCACGGATTGGGGAAAGAGCAAGGGATATGCCAGCAGTGTTTGAACTCAACCTGAACGCTGACAGTATTCAAGAGTTGTTCAGACTGCCTTTTTGCGCTTGGGTGTTGGCTAGAAATTCGACAATTTCGTGAAATCAAGCTAAACGTCTGGGGCGTGAAAACCCTGGGAAGAATTCTAAACCCCTTGCGATTTACCCGTACTAAAGTGCCTTTAGAGACCCCGATTACTGGGATTGCTCGCGATGCTCAGAAAGTACGGCCAGGGGAAGTCTTTTTTGCAATTCGCGGAGCCAAAATCGATAGCCATCTTTTTATTGAAGAGGCAATGAGAAACGGGGCTGCAGCGATCGTGGTTGAAAGCCATGAAGCCTATGAAAAATTTGATCAAACCATTCTCGTTGATAGCACTCGCTCTCAATTAGCTGAATCGGCCAGCGCTTGGTTTAATCAGCCAACCCATCATCTCAAGTTGGTGGGTGTCACCGGGACCAATGGAAAAACGACCTGCTCCTATTTATTAAGGGAAATCTGGGAGGAGCTCGGGATTAAATCCGGAATGATCGGAACGGTGGAGACTTGTATTGGAAAAAATTGTCGGCCCTCTCAATTAACGACCCCCGGGCCTTTAGAACTTCAGGGCATGTTTTTTGAGATGAACCAAGAATTGGTTACTCACGCTATTATGGAAGTTTCCTCCATTGCGCTCGATCAAAATCGAGTAGGTGGGTGTGAGTTTCAAGCTGCCATTTTTACCAACTTTTCTCAGGATCATCTGGATTACCATGGAACATTTGAGAATTATTTTCAGAGTAAACTAAAGCTTTTTACTGATTTTGGTCTGCCACTAGGAGTTGTTAATTTAGATGATGAATGGGCTAAACGTATTTTAATTGAAGGAAAAGCTAAGCGTTGGCTCACTTTTTCTCTGAAAGATCCCTCTGCTGATTTTTTTGCTGATTTGGTGGAGTGCTCGGTAGGCGGTACTCAGGCGAAGTTAAAAACTCCCCAAGGGTTTTTTTCTTTTAGCTCGACTTTGATCGGGAGTCATAATCTTTATAATGCTCTAGGAGTTCTGGCCGCTTTTTATGGGCTTGGGGGTAACTTGGAGCAAGGAATTAAAATTCTGAACTCTGCTCGAGGAGCGCCTGGACGTTTAGAGCGTGTGATGGAAGGGGATCATTATCCCAGTATTTTTGTCGATTACGCTCATTCTGACGATGCTCTCCGTAATGTTTTAGAAACCCTTCTGAAATTAAAAAAAAAGAGGGGAAAAATCATTACCGTCTTTGGATGTGGGGGCGATCGAGATAAAACAAAGCGTCCAAAAATGGCATCGGTTGTTTCCTCTTTAAGTGACTTGACCATTGTCACTTCAGACAACCCTCGAACTGAGAAGCCCGAGACTATTTTGGAAGACATTGAGAAGGGGCTTTTACCCAATTGCCGTTATCATAAGGAAGTTCAGCGAAAACCCGCTATTGAGTGGGCACTCTCACAAGCCAAACCAGAAGATCTTGTATTAATTGCGGGAAAAGGTCATGAAATGTATCAAATCATTGGAACAACCCAATTCCCCTTTGACGATCGAATAGTCGTTCGGGATTATTATCGAAATGTTCAGTCAGATAACACTTCAGGATCTCGTTCAGTGGACGAACGCTAAACTTTCGTCGTCTTTGCCGTCCTCTTGTTTAGTGACCACTCTTTCTAGCGATAGTCGGACATTCAAGCCGGGTGAAGTTTTTATAGCTCTTTCTGGGGAAAGTTTTGACGGGCATCAATTTATTCAAGAAGTCGTTGAAAAAGGTGCTCTAGCAGTTATTGGAGAAAAAAAACCGGCTTCCTGGACCCATTCAGTTCCGTTTTTGGAAGTTGCTAGTAGTTTGGGTGCTTATGTTGCTATCGGAAAAGCCTTACGTAAAAAATTTCGTGGTAAAGTTCTCGCGGTTACTGGCAGCGCCGGCAAATCTTCAACCAAAGATATGTTAGGTGTTTTGTTAGGACCGCATACGTTAGTTTCTCCTAAGAGTTTTAATAATCTTTTAGGCGTTTCAAAAACTCTTTGTCTTCTTGAAGACCAGACCAAAAATCTAGTGCTTGAGATGGGAATGAATGGGTTGGGGGAAATACGTGAGATGTGTGAAAACTTTCGGCCAGAAGGCGGAGCGATCACCAATATTGGAGATGCTCACATTGGAAAACTAGGGGGAAGAGAAGGTATTTACAAAGCCAAAAAAGAACTTTTTGATTGGTTTTCAAAATCAGATGTTTGTTTGGGGATAGCGTTGAATTTAGATGATCCTATGGTTGTTCGAGCAGCTCAGGAAGCCTTTGTAAAGCCTGTTAAGAGAGTGTCCTTTTCAGCCCGGGATTCTAAAGCAGATATTTTTATTTCTGAGAGAAAAATCGATTCCGAATCTGGCGCTCTGAGCCTCAAACTAAAAACAGGCGGCGGTGAATTAGCAGTCAAAATTCCACACTTTGGAATTCATCATTCTTACAATTTGGCGGCTTCAGTGGCGATGGCAAGGCTTGCCGATGTTTCTTGGAAAGAAATAGAAGAACGACTCCCTCGGGTCCTTCCATCGGAGAGTCGAGGGCAAATCACGCAACTACCCAATCAAATCACTTTGATTGATGAGAGTTACAATTCAAATCCATCGGCTCTAATTTCCTCTTTGGAAAGCGTAGTTCTGATGAACTCGAATAGAAGAAAGCTCTTGGTGATTGGAGAAATGAGAGAGCTCGAGCAGTTTAGTGAGTCGCTCCATCGAGAAGTTGGGAAACAAATTGGAAAAATATTTTCAGAAAGAGCGGAGCAAACATTGATTTTTGGAGTGGGAGAAGACACTCGGGTTCTTCTGGATGGAATACAAAACGTCAATTCTAAGATCTCCACTTTTTATGCGGATACCGTCCAGAGAGTAGAACCCCAAGTGATTCAATCTTTAGAAAGTCAGGATCTGGTTTTTGTGAAGGGTTCTCGGGGAGTTAGCTTGGACAGCCTCGTTCGAACACTTAAAGCTAAATCAACGCCTAAATTGGGACAATAAGTCAGGTTTTAAGGGTTTTGAACTGCTCCAAAAAGAACAATAAAAACAATTAATTATAAGTTTTTGGTTGCTCTGATCCCGAAGTTTGACTACATCAGGCGCGGGAGATTTTTTTGTTACTTTATTTTCTGTATCCATTGCGGGATTCCATCCATGCTCTTCAGGTTTTTCGTTACCTGACTTTTCGCTCTTTAGGAGCTGGGATTACGGCTTTGATTATTTGTTTATCGTTGGGCCCTCGATTTATAGCTTTATTAAAAGGAAAACAATACGGTCAGCAGGTACGGGATGATGGGCCCCAGTCGCACTTGAAAAAAACTGGAACACCCACCATGGGGGGCATTCTCATACTTCTCTCTGTGACTTTGTCTGTTTTACTTTGGGCTGATCTTTCAAATCCTTATGTTTGGGTAGTGCTCGCGTCAATGGTGAGTTTTGGGTTTATCGGTTGGCTTGATGATTATAAAAAAATTAAAGAAGCAAACTCAAAGGGGCTCTCGGAACGAGCCAAAATGATACTCCAGACGCTCTTCGCTGGCGGAGTGATTGCCTTTCTTTTTGGGTTCATGAGACTAGATACCGAGCTTCACATTCCATTTTTTAGAGAGTTTAGTCCGAACATTTCCTATGGTTACTGGGTTTTTGCTTGGTTAGTGATTGTTGGAGCTTCTAATGCTGTAAATCTCACCGATGGTCTGGATGGACTTGCGATAGGCCCCGTCATTACAACGGCCCTTACTTTTGGAATTTTTTCTTACCTTTCAGGAAACATCCAATTTGCTGATTATCTTTTTATTCCTTACGTTAAAGAGTCTGGAGAACTTGCCATTGTATGTGCAGCTACGGTTTGTGCCGGGATGGGATTTTTGTGGTTTAACACTTACCCCGCTCAAGTATTTATGGGAGATGTGGGAGCTTTGGCTCTCGGTGCCGCGCTGGGGACGATGGCTGTCATTACGAGAAATGAAATTGTTCTGGCATTGGTTGGAGGAATTTTTGTTTTAGAAGCTGTGTCGGTAATGACTCAGAGAATTTCTTACAAATTGACCAAAAAGAGAGTTTTTAGAATGGCTCCCATTCATCATCATTTTGAATTGTCGGGATGGGCGGAACCTCAAATAACTGTAAGATTTTGGATTATTTCTTTGGTGCTTGCGATGTTGGGACTTGCAACGCTGAAGTTGAGATAAGAAGGAGAAACGATGCTACCAATTAAAAAGAAAATGCGCGCTTTAGTCGTGGGACTAGGACGGAGCGGTGCTTCAGTGACGAAGCTTCTATCGAAAAAAGGTGTGAAGGTCACTGTAACGGACGAAAAAAACAAGACAGATCTTAAAGAATTTTTAGATCAGTTGGAAGGTGTTGAATATGAAGCTGAGTTAGGAAAACACGTCCTTAAAACGTTTACCGAACAAGATTTTATTGTGGTTAGTCCGGGCGTTTCTTTAGACATTAAACCCCTTCAGCAGGCCGCCAAATGCAACATTCCGATTGTGAGTGAAATCGAAGTAGCGGCTCAGTTTATCCAGGAACCGATTATCGCGGTGACTGGAACCAACGGTAAAACAACCACTTCACACTTGATTGCTGAAATGATTAGAGCTGGCGGAAAGACTGCGTTTTTGGGTGGCAACGTCGGAGTTCCTCTTTCTGAATATGTACTTCAAAGAGACAAAAGTGATTTTGTAGTATGTGAAGTCAGCAGCTTTCAACTAGAGGGTTGCTATGATTTCAAGCCTCATGTCGCCGTATTTCTAAACATTGCCCCTGATCATTTAGATAGACATGGTAGTTTTGAAAACTATTTGGCAGCAAAACTGCGGCTAAAAAATAACATGACTGAAGAAGACTACATCATTACTAATATTCGTGATGGAAAACTGATGTCATCTCTGTCAGGAACAGTTCCCAAGATGATGCACTTCACGACAGATGGGTATGATAAAGTTCCGGCTCATTATCAGGAAAAATTTCAAGGCGCTTACTATGAAAATGCGGGGCTTCATTTGAAGTCGGCTCGATGGAAAGACCATTCTTTTCCTCTTCAGGGCACCTTGCTTCGAGGTCTTCACAATCGTGAAAACCAATTGGCTGCTATGTTGGCTGCTAAGCTTGCTGGTGTGACTAACGAATCTATCCAAAAGGTTTTATTAACTTTTAAACCTTTGCCACACAGAATGGAGTTCGTTGCGAAGAAGAACCAAGTGTTTTTTTACAACGACTCAAAAGGAACGAATGTGGCTTCCTTGATGCGTTCATTGGAAAGCTTCCGTGAAC
>JBJSXY010000088.1:0-2046 GCA_046086625.1 Pseudomonadota bacterium
CTTGAGCACCCGATCGAAGGAAGCTTTCTGCTCTTTCTCAAGCCGGAGGAGACCTGAGAGCCCGCTCGGGAGTCCGAGGTAGAGTCTGTGGAAGGCTAGACGCATACCCTGCTTATCTACCGGCACAACTCTACAGTCTGAGCGGACGACGGCGGAGCAGACCCACGTGTCGTTGTACTGCGCGATGTTTCTGCGGATGCTCGATATGGCGCGCGAGCCGCGATTGAGCACCAGGAGACGATTGGCGGGATCCGGCTGCCATGTTCTGCCGAAGAGGCCGTTCGCTGTGGCGATCTGATACTGCACGACGCTACGCGTCAACCTCAGCACCCGGTCGAAGCGAGCCATGTCGACCGCTGAGCACTCTCCCAAGTCTCCACCGTCCGTACAGAGCGGCGGGGCGTCAGTTATCTCGAGCTGCTGACCAGCGATTTTCCACCTTCCAGCGTAGACGCCACCCTTAACGAAGAACGAGAGGTCGTGCGAGAAGCCACCTGCGCCCGGGCTGAATTCGCTCGGCGGCTGCACTCCGCCGCCGTAGGACTCTATGGAGTTGAGGGAGCCGTACTCGAGGGGCACCCGGAGTGGGACTGAGGTTGTGTTGAGGAATGGGAAGAATGCGTGCGGGGTGCCTCCGACGACCTTCCGACAAACTGGTCCGCGCAGCGAGATTCTGCGCTGCATATCGATAGTGATTGGGCTCATGTCTGCGAGCTGCTGTCCGGATCCCTGCAGCTCGGTGAACCAGATAGCGGCGAGCCCCTCGGTTTCCGGCAAGCCACTACGGATGATGTAGCTTCCGGTGTTGAGCAGGGATGCCTGGAAGGAGCCGAACTGGTCGGTGAGGACGGTAGTCCCGTTGATGTCGAGCGGCATGTTCGGGATCGGAGTTAGCTCGATAGCAGCGACGCCGTAGACCTGCACCTCCCAGTTCTCAGGGGTATCGGTGACGGTCGGCGTTACGGTTGCAGTTGGGGTGTCGCTTGGGGTGTTAGTGGTAGTGGATGTAGGCGTTGTGGTTGGCGTCACGGTCGGCGTCCGGCTCGGAGTCACGGTAGGTGTTACGGTGGGAGTTGGAGTTGCTGTTGGGGTGTTTGATGGCGTCCTGGTGGGCGTGTTTGAAGGAGTGCTCGATGGAGATGGGGAAGATGTTGGAGTGTTGCTTGGGGTAACGGTTGGGGTGCTTGTGGGAGTTACCGTTGGCGATGCGGTCGGAGATGCGGTTGGGGTCTCGGATGGAGTTCGAGTGGGAGTCAGGCTGGCGGTAGCGGTAGGTGTGGACGTTCCCGTCGGCGAGGATGTCGGCGAGTGAGTCGGACTGGACGTCGGAGTGCTGGTAGGCGTTGAGGTTGAGGTAGGAGTCGCCGAGGGGGTGCGAGAAGGTGTCGCTGTTGGTGTTACCGACGGAGTGGTCGATGGCGTCGGCGAGGAAGTCGGAGAGTGCGTTGGAGTGTTTGTTGGGGTAGCGGTCGCCGTGGGAGTCGCTGTGCCCGTTGGAGTGCTGGATGGAGTATTGGTCGGAGTAGTTGAGGGTGTGTTGGTAGGAGTCGCGCTCGGGGTGTTTGTCGTTGTCGGCGAGTGGCTAGGTGTGTTGGTCGGGGTAGTAGTTGGAGTCGAGGTGACCGAAGGAGTGAGAGTTGGAGTGTTTGATGGGGTAACGAGCGGTGTGGGAGTGCTCGTTGGGGTGTTGGTGCCAGTGACTGTCGGGGTGCTAGTTGGGGTTCGCGTTGGAGTCTGTGTAGGAGTGCTGCTCGGTGACCGAGTTGGGGTTGCCGATGGGGTGTTGGTTGGAGTGCTCGTTGGAGAGTGAGTCGAGGTCGGTGAACTTGTTGGAGAGCTAGTCGGGCTGCTGGAGGGTGTTCGCGTGGCTGTCGCAGTCGGAGTCTGGGTTGGAGTGCTGGTTGGGGTCCTGCTCGGAGTAGCGGTCGGGGTGTTAGTGACAGTTGGTGTGTCGGTGGGTGTGCTTGTTGGAGTCCGCGACGGAGTGTGTGTCGGGGTGTGAGTTGCGGTGGAGGTTGGAGTTCTCGTCGGCGTATCCGTCGGAGT
>JBJSXY010000089.1:0-2938 GCA_046086625.1 Pseudomonadota bacterium
AGAAAGTTTGATTACCAGCTTCTTTCTGGCCGCAGCGGTGATGTTGTTGGGGGGCGCTGCTTTGTGGTTGAACTATCAAGTCCTAAATCCACTGCCAGAGCTCATTGCCAGACTTAAAAAAATTTCGGGAGGGGATCTCGACCAATCCATCAAAGTTGGCGCGAACACCCAAGACGAGATCTCGGTTCTCGCAAGAGAGTACAATCGAATGCTGTCTGCTCTCAAAGAGAGGGACAAGCAAATTCAGCAGCAACAAAAAGAGTTGGTTAGATCGGAGCGATTGGCGGCCGTGGGGGAGCTCTCAGCAGAGGTGGTTCATGAAATCAGAAATCCTCTCAACTCCATTTCACTGAATATTGATTGGTTGGAGAACGAACTAAAAAATGTTTCCGAAGATGTGAAAGAGACGCTGTCTGCCATTTCAAAAGAAATAGGCAGACTCAATGAAATTACAGAACGACACTTAGTGCGTGCCAGGGTTGGAGTTGAAAACATCAAAATGACGCCTGTTCACGAGCTTATCAACGAAATAATCAGTTTTGAAAAAAGCCCCGACGATCGAGTGGAGATCAAAACGAAACTTTGGTCAGAAGAGCTTTTCATTCGAGGGGACCGAGCAAGACTCAAACAAGCATTTGTAAATGTCGTAAAGAACGCCAAAGAAGCGATGCCCAGGGGGGGCATTCTTGAAGTGAAAACAGAACTAAAGAACAACACTGCGAGAATTTTGTTCAAAGACTCCGGCTGCGGCATGAGTGCTTCCGTTCGCAAAAAAAGCTTCACCCCCTTTTTTACTACAAAAACCCAAGGCACTGGGATTGGCCTGTCTTTGACCAAACAAGTGGTCGAGGAGTTGAACGGTGCAATCGAATGTGAGAGCGATATTGGAAAGGGAACCAGCTTCTTGTTTCAGTTTCCAGTTTAGGAGAATTTTATGAGCGCTTATCGAGTCGCAATTGTAGATGACGAGCGTCCCAATCTAGATTCGTTACAGAGAATCTTGAAGAGTGATGGGGCAGACGTTTCAACTTATCAAGACCCCTCTGAGGCTCTTCCCGCTCTAAGAAAAAGACCCCCCGATATTCTTATTACCGATCTCCGAATGGGAAATTGGAGCGGCTTGGACTTGCTTGAAGCAGTTAAGCTCCTAGACCCTTCAGTGGAAGTGATTCTCATGACCGCTTACGGCACAGTGGAAGTTGCAGTGGAAGCGATGAAAAAGGGGGCCTATGATTTTGTGACAAAACCCCTTCAAAGGCTTCAGATCTTACGGGCTGTGCATCGTGGCCTTGAAAGAAGAAAGTTGGTAACAGAAAACAGAGAACTAAAAGAACACCTCGCTCAACACTCGCTCAGTGAAGGCAGAGAAATTCTTGGAAGATCTGAGGCTATTTTAAGGGTGATGGAAACGGCCGAGCAGGCCGCGAACAGCCAGGCTACCGTTTTAATAGATGGCGAAAGCGGCACGGGAAAGGGATTGTTAGCTGAGTGGCTGCACAGAAGCGGAAACCGAGCCCAACAAGTTTTTACCAAAATTAATTGTGCCACCATTCCGGACAACTTGCTCGAAGCAGAGCTGTTTGGTTATGAAGAGGGGGCTTTTACCGATGCTAAAAAGAGAAAAAAAGGAAGAATTGAATTGGCGGACAAAGGAACTCTTTTTTTGGACGAGATTGGAATAGCACCACTCGCACTTCAAGGAAAGCTCCTCAGGCTGATTCAAGAAGGCGAATTTGAAAGGTTGGGTGGAGTTGACACTCACAAAGTCGATCTGAGAGTGGTGGCTGCCACGAATACCGATCTAAAAAGGGCCATCCAAGCGGGCCATTTTCGAGAGGATCTTTTCTATCGACTCAATGTGATCCATATTCAAATGCCCCCGCTTCGCGAGCGTCGTGAAGATATCGCCATTCTGGTTGCTAAATTCCTGGAGGAGGCAGCCAAAAAAAATGGCAGGGAGCTGCCGCTTATCACTCCGGAAGCTGTCGAAGCCCTCGAAAGTTATCGTTGGCCGGGAAATATACGAGAACTACAAAACCTCATGGAGCGATTAGTGGTGTTAAACCGATCCAACAAGCTGGAGCTTGCGCACTTGCCCTACGAAATTACGGCAACACAGATAAAGAAGACAATGACTATCCCGATCGGAATGCCGCTCAAGGAAGTTGAGCGGAAGCTTATGTCGGAGACGTTGAAAACCACCAAAGGTGACAAGAGACTTGCCGCGAAGATTTTGGGGGTTCACCCACGAACCCTCTATCGATTTCTTGAAACGGAACAAGTTGCCACAGAGACTAACCCGAGTTAATCGATTACCATGATGAGTCTCTATCTATCGATTGGGTTGGCCACGCTTGGGGCCGGTGTTTTAATAGGTTGGTTTGTCAAAAAGAAAAAGCAACCGGAAGTTGAAAGTGTTTCGTCCCCCAATCCCCTGATTGGCAAGCTCGAAAAGACAAAAAACGCTCTTCTTTGGAAAAAAGAGACAGGTTCCCCAGGCTCAGATTGGGACTTAATTGAAGAAGCTCTTTTGGGGGGAGATGTAGGGGCTTCGACAGCGGCTTTTCTTATCGAGAGCGCCAAAAAAAACGCACCCTCTGCTGGCGGGACCTCAAAAGATGTTTTGGGTCGTGAGATGGTTAAACTTCTCGATGTGTCCTGTCTGCCGATTGAGGAGCTACTAACAAAAAATCACCCCTTAGTTATTTCAATTGTGGGAATCAATGGGGCAGGTAAAACTACGACGATAGGGAAACTAGCGCAGTATTTTAAGATTGCCGGAAAGACAGTTCTTCTTGGAGCCGGAGACACGTTTAGAGCTGGAGCCGTTGCACAATTAAAAACATGGGCCGATAGAGTTGGAGTTGATTTTGTAACCGGGCGAGAAGGAGCCGACCCCGGAGCGGTGGCGTTTGATGCTGTCACAGCGGGAAAGGCC
>JBJSXY010000090.1:0-3165 GCA_046086625.1 Pseudomonadota bacterium
GGCTTTTTACAAATGAAAGTATTTTGAAAGGCACTGCCACAACCTGGTCTAAAGAACGAGATTGACCCGAGAAATACTCTTGTGAACTCTTCGCATCAACGCCCAAAAAGCCTGTTTGATAGCCTTCCGAATTGAGTTGCTTGGATACTGCTCCGAAACCAGATTCATCGATTACGTAATCGGTTTCTCTGGGAAGAGTTATTTTAGGACTTGAACTAGTAGCATCGAAGTTTCTTTCTACTCTGAGCAGCAGCTTTGGCAGGGGGGACGTAGCACTTGTACCATTGCTTACCGGATAATTTTTAATGGCCCATAGCGGCTCAGTGTTTTGACTATTTAAAAACTTTTGTTGAAATAGTATCAGAGCTTTCTCTTCAATTAATTCCTGTTTTTTATCATTAGAAATGTTGACTTGTTTTTTCTGAAAATTCTCACTCTCTTGATTATTAAGCGCTTCGTGACTGCTCAAGAATTCGGATTCAGAAAAACAGAGGGATTGACCAACAAGGAAAAGTAAAAAGAACAAACGCACCATACGAACCATTCTATCGGGTTTGGGTATTTACTTTCAATCGAACAATTATGCGTCTTTCTTCACAATTTCAGAAACACTTAATCTTATTTTGATTTTCCACATCTGCCGACGTTAGCCCTCCTATCCCCGCTCGGTTGCTTTCTTTACAGAAGGTCTAAGAACCTGTTATTTTTCTCTGCATGAATGAAACGGTTCGTTCCTCTCCCATTGTGAAGGCATTTGAAGTAGCAGGACTGTCAATCAAAGGCACAAAAGTAAAAAGGCAAAATGAAGATAGTTTTTTGATGAATCCCGAGAGCGGACTCTTTGCAGTCGCTGATGGGATGGGGGGCTATCCCGGGGGGGATCTTGCAAGCCATACGGCCATGGAGACTCTGAAGGAAGTTTTTCAATCACCACAAGTTAAATCTCTTTCGTCTTCACAAGCGCTGATTCGAGCCTTGCAAGCCGCTAATTTTGTAATTTATGATCACGCTTCCCAGAACCCTGCCCTTTTTGGAATGGGAACTACAGTGGTGGCGCTCTTCTTTAAGGGGACACTAGGCGTTGCACATGTAGGAGATAGCCGAGCTTATGTTTTACGAAATCAGAAACTCAAGGCGCTAACGGAAGATCACGCTGTGACCGAAGATTGTTCTGATGGGTCTTTCAAATCAACCCTTTCAAGAGCAGTGGGTTGCGATGAGTCGGTAAAAGTGGAATCGAAGGAAGTTGTCTTTGAACAGGGCGACTTGTTTCTTCTGTGTTCTGATGGACTCACTTGTTCACTGAATGATAGAGATCTCGAGCGCATTTTGAATGCTTCCCTCCCCTTGAAGGAAAAAATAGAAAACTTAGTTCGAGCTGCTACCCTCAGTGGCAGCACAGACGACATCACGGTTATTTTGATTCGAGTTTTGGTGTGAGCTTGCGAAAGGAAAAAACTTTCCAAATTGTTTTAAAATTAAGTAACCCGTTTGCAACATCAAATACAGATCCTTGGTTACAGTATGCCTGCAAAGATAATAAAGATCGTAACAAAGCTTTTTCTGAGTTTCTTCTAATGTGTCGAGCGCATACCCTTGCAACAGTTGTGCTTGACCGGTAAGTCCGGGTCTCAAAAGATAACGAAGCTCATAAAGTGGGACTTGCTTTTTCATTCGCTCAGCAAAATGTAAAGCCTCAGGACGAGGCCCAACTAAAGACATATCCCCTTTTAAAATATTAAAAAGCTGTGGCAACTCGTCCAAATGCAATGGCCGCAATAGTTTTCCCAACCAAGTAATTCTGGGATCTCTAGTCCGGGTAAATCCGTTTTCACTGTGATCTACTCCATTTTCAGGTGAAACCATCGTTCTGAATTTGAACATTCGAAAAGGTTTAAAAAACCTCCCGGCTCTCCATTGAATAAAAACGGCTGGTCCAGGACTCGAGAGCTTTATAAGTAGAATGATCACCAACATGAGAGGAAAAAGAAGGAGTATCCCGAAACTCGAAACAAAAATATCCAAAGTTCTTTTCATCAAGTCATTAACGGTTCTCCCCTTTTGGTTGAGACACTCAGTTAGAAGCCAGGTTTTAGTCGTATAAGTAATCGGAATTTGGCCAAACATCTGGCCGTAAAACGAAATTTCATCAATGATTCGACATCCAGAATGAATGGCATGCAAAGCAAAGTCGATGAAAGCTGGCTGACTCAAATCTTTTCCTGAAACAACAATATCTGAAATCCGGTGCTGTATAAGAGGATTGATCGTATCTAGGGATTTATCAGGATAGAGCGTAGACCAGGGAACGTATTGATAATGCGGGGACCGATTTCCTTTGGTTTTTTCTTCTAATAACTGAATAAGATCCGATTTCCCCACCAACGTAAAGCGCTGGGGAAAAAATTCAAGCATCCAGCGAAGCGGCCAACGAAATGCGAGAATTCCTAAATAACAAAGGGATGCTCCTAGTAGCAAGGAAATGCGCCCTACATAATCATAAAACAAAAGATACTGAGTTCCGAGAACTGCCGATGCCGCTATGAGAACAAGAAAAAAGCTATTGATAAGAAGATTTGCTTTTTGAAAACGACGTTCCCGATCATAATAGCCTTTGCCTAATCCCACAAAAATAAACACCAGGGAAAAAACAAGAGCCGAAAAACCTTTGTGCCAACTCCAAAAAATTTCTTGGTTAAAAGGACTTGCCCACTGACCCACCATAAAAAGAAAAGCAGTTAGAACGAAATCAAAAAAAATCCAAACGGTGCGCGAAGAAGAAAATAGAATTTCAGCAAGAGCGAAAAAGGCAGGCCGATTTTTCGTAGTTTTTTCTGGATTAAAAAAAGCACAGCTCTGGTCTGATGACAAATTGAGTGTTTTACTTTCCATTTTATCCAGAATCCCCAAAACCGAACTAATTATAGATTCTAAATTTCTTTAAGACACTTTTTTATTTGTTAACGCTTCGTTTAACACCCTATAATTAAAGAGTTTTAAACTTTAACCGCTACAAGGATCACAAATCATGAAAAAACTTAGTGCAGTGAAATTCGCAGTTTTCTGCGGGATATTTGCTTTAAGCTCTTTGAGCTTAGCAGAAATGAAAGACTCCAAGCGAGAGAGCAGTAAAGCCCCCACCACAGGGTGGAGCTCCGCAGAAGG
>JBJSXY010000091.1:0-9081 GCA_046086625.1 Pseudomonadota bacterium
ATTGATAGCAACAGCCCTTGAAAATCCGAGATCCCAATCTTCGGTCAATTTCAATTTGGCGTTGAGACTTGGAAGGTGGGGAACCTTGAGCGCATCTAAATAAACTGGCTCCATTCCTTTCTTTGTAAGCCTTATCACCACCTGTTCCGGTTCTTCTTTCTTTTTACCGCCTGTTGGATCTTGAAGCACGGACCATCCCTGTAGCAGTAAAACCCAAGTCCCATCTTTTTGAACGTACTGAGCTTCAGTGATCGCTCCGTCGCATTTATTTTTGGTCAAAGTATTAGACTTTGAAGGGGGAAGAAAAGGCTTTTTGGGAACAGCTAAAACACAACCCAAAAATTCGCCGACTTTCCAATCTCTAGCAACTTCTAGTTTTAATAAATCAAAAACGGATGGATTTGTGGAGCAAGCTACAACGGCTCCTAAGCGCCCTGGTTCGACACACTTTTCTGGATGGGTTAGAAACTCCGGATAGCTCTGGTACCAATCTGGCTCAATCGTGCAGGCCTTTCTTTCGGATAAATAAGCAAAAGTTGAACTCCACCAATTGCCAAATGCAACAAACTGTTTTTCTTCTGAGAGCTCACGCTTCAAAATATGGCCTACCGCATAGTCACGCGAATTAAATTTCGAGAAATCAACCTGAGTCCAAGGATAATATTTCTGCGATAAATAAAAAAGGTTAAACGCCACAATCAGCATTAAACCATGTAAAACCTTTTTGTGCCCGATCCTGGGCATTAGTACTGCACCGAGAGCGAGTGACAAAGCAAAAATGAAAAAAATGAGATTAGCTGTTTGATAGTAATCGTGAATAAAACCCGGGTGAGGAATTCCAATATGAACATTAGTGAAAAGTAAAAGTGGCAAGAGTCCCATCGAGAGTGAAATCACAAATAGGTTTCGTATTCGGCCAACTGGAGACCAAACCACACCGGCCCCTAACAGAATTACGCCAATCAGGTGTCCCAGATTCTGTGCGAAAATACGCTCCCACAGAACCCCGCCCCAGAGATCCCAAGAAGTTTTCTGGCTCCACGTCCCCCAATTCCATTTAGTTAAAGCAGCTGAGGTCAGTTGATGTCCAAGAGGGTTTTGTAGCTTTACTTCGTCGGTAAACTTTATCCAAGCTTGGGTGACTAGCACCGGAAGGCCAAAAAAGATAAAGGCTCGTATAAAAAGTTTGGCTGTTAATTTTCTTTCCCAAAGAAAAAGAGCCAAGAAGAGCACTAATGCAACAGGAAGACCCGTGGTCGCTTTCTGTAAAAGCGAAATCAAAATAGATAAGGTCATAAAAACGCAATCTGAAAGACGATAATTTGTAGTGACACATTTAACAAAGAAGTAAATGGCGGTAAGAGCAAAAAAGAGGGCCAAAGTTTCCATCAAAAAAGCACGGCCCCAGTAAACGTAGACAGGGGAGGATAAGAAAAGGCACGCAAAAACGTAGAAAACCATTGGAGGTAATTTTAATCTCTGAATAATTCCCTTTACGGGAAAAAGGCACAAAATCAAAAAAGTGAAACTGACCAATCGTCCAACTAAATGGAGCGGTAAATTGAGTGTTTTTGAAATCAAGGCGACTAGCGCTTGATAGATTGGAAATTCAAATGGGATACTCCAAGGCGCTCCAACAACCGGTGTTTCGTAAGCAAATTTAAAACCATTTTTCATCATCCAAAAAGCCGTAAGACCGGTTTGGGTTTGTCTAAATGAGTGCAGATCCAGCGGCAATTGAGAAGCAGTTGTAAGAGTTAGGAAGGTAGTACCCGCCAAAATAAGAAGAGCTAGCAACCTAAATTCCTTGGGCTCAGTTTCTGGTTTTTTAAGTTCGGTCATTTGGCGACTAGGCGCATAATTATTTTAGTGATTATTATGCACTTTATAACAGAGGCCTAAAAGCTATTTTTTCTTTCGGACAGTCATTTATGAACGCAAAAGTGATAAACTCTATTTTTAGGCAGCAGAAATTTTTTATGAAAATACTCATTACAGGTGGAGCCGGTTTTATAGGCTCCTCGTTAGCCCTTTATCTTAAGCAAAAATACCCTCAGGGAAAAGTAGTGGCTTTTGATAATTTAAAGCGCCGGGGCTCAGAGATTAATCTGGAAAAATTTCGAAAAGTAGGGGTTCAATTTGTCCACGGAGATATCAGAAGCCCATCTGACTTAAATTCTCTAACAGACGCTTGGGACGTCTTTCTTGAGTGCTCAGCAGAAGCCAGTGTCCTTTCTGGAGTTACCTCTTCGCCTGCTTATGTTTTAGAAACCAATTTGAATGGCACGATTAATTGTCTTGAGACTGCTCGAAAATCCGCTGGCTTATTTCTTTTTCTTTCTACATCGAGGGTGTATTCCATCGCTCCTCTTAGGAACCTAAAGCTTACGGAAGGGCAAACCCGATTTGAACTTCAGTCGAATCAAGCCGTTTCTGGGGTAAGCCCCAAGGGAATATCAGAAAACTTTCCCATAAACACGAGCCGTTCGTTTTATGGAACCAGTAAATTGGCATCTGAATATTTGATTCAAGAATACGTTAACAGTTATGGTTTAAGAGCTACTATCAATCGGTGTGGAGTAATAACGGGTCCTGGCCAATTTGGAACTTCTGATCAGGGTGTTTATTCTCTTTGGGTCGCGCACCATTTTTTGAATCGCCCACTCAAATACATGGGCTTTGGGGGAATGGGCAAGCAAGTAAGAGATCTCCTGCATATAGAAGATCTTATTCAGCTTGTCGAGAAACAAATCGAGTCGAGTTATCAGCATCGAGGCGAATCTTTTAATGTTGGGGGAGGGGAGGAACATTCGGTATCCTTAGCTGAGTATACGATGTTGTGTGAAGGAGTGACTGGAAAGTCCATTGCGATAAAACGAGAAAGCGAGTCATCAGCAGTGGATATTCCTTGGTTTATCACGGACGCCGAGAAGGCTCGGGCAGAATTTAACTGGCTGCCCCAAAAATCAAAACAGAACATCGTGACTGACATAAAAGAGTGGCTCAAGAAAAATGAGGGTTTAGTCGAGGCGCTATGGCAATCGTAGTCATTTCCGGTTCGTCGGGACTTGTGGGAAGTGAATCGGCTCAATTCTTCCATGATAAAGGGTTCCAAGTTGTCGGAATAGACAACGATTTAAGAAGCTATTTTTTTGGAAAAGACAGCTCTACTGTTTGGAACACCAAGAGACTGACCAAAAAATTAAAAAACTTCTCAAGCTATGCTGTCGATATTCGAAATCAAGATGAGATTTTTAAGATCTTTAAGAGATTCGGGAGTGAGATCCAACTGATTATTCATGCTGCAGCCCAACCCAGCCATGACTGGGCCGCCCACGAACCTTTTACGGATTTTTCGATAAATGCCAATGGAACTTTGGTTCTTTTGGAAGCCACTCGTCTTTTTTGTCCCGATGCAACCTTCATTTTCACTTCGACCAATAAGGTTTATGGAGATACACCGAACTATCTTCCGCTGGTAGAGTCCAAACTCCGATGGGAAATAAGTTCTACTCATCCCTATTTTGATCATGGAATTGATGAGGGAATGTCGATTGATCAATCAAAACACAGCTTATTTGGAGTAAGCAAAGTAGCTGCAGATATTTTGGTGCAAGAGTATGGCCGCTATTTCGGTTTGAAGACGGCTGTTTTTCGAGGAGGCTGTCTTACTGGCCCCATGCACTCTGGCGCTGAACTCCATGGTTTTCTTTCTTATCTTGTTCAATGTGGGGTGAGCGAAAAAAAATATACTATTTTTGGTTATAAAGGAAAGCAGGTCCGGGATAATATCCACTCATTTGATTTGGTAAATGCGTTTTGGCACTTCTCCAAAAGCCCTAAAGTTGGGGCCGTTTACAATATGGGGGGTGGACGTCACAGCCATTGTTCTGTGCTGGAAGCGATTCATGAGATCGAAAACCTAACCAAAAAGCCTTTTAAGTACCAAATCGTGGATCAGAACCGTTCAGGGGATCATATTTGGTGGGTAAGCGATGTAAGAAAATTTAAGAAAGACTACCCTGATTGGACTTACCGTTACGATATCCGTACGATTTTAAAAGAAATGGTTGTGGCTGCTGAGGATCAGATCAAGGAACGATTGAAATGAAACTGTCAGTCGTTATTCCCGCTCATAATGAAGGGAGTTGTATTGAAGGAACGATACGTGACCTTTCAGAAGAGCTCCGAAAAGAAGCTATCCCTCATGAGATTATCGTAGTTGATGATCACTCTACAGACCAGACCGGAACCGTTTTGCAGAAGGTCGCTAGAGAAATTCAGGATGTGAAATCTGTTCAGAGCTCATGGCCCATGGGATTTGGAAATGCCATTCGGTTTGGCCTCACTCATTTCACGGGCGACGCTGTTGCCGTTTATATGGCCGACTCATCGGACGCTCCGGATGATCTCGTTCGATTTTATCGATTGATGATGAGTAACAAAGTAGACTGCGTTTTCGGCTCAAGGTGGGAAAGTGAATCAGAAGTAACTAATTATCCTGTTTTTAAATTGTGCCTCAATCGGCTAGTTAATTATTTCATTCAAATCTTATTTGGGTTTCGATACAACGACGTAACCAATGCTTTCAAACTCTATTCGCGTGACGTTATTGTTGGGGTAGCGCCTCTCATAAGCCCTCATTTTAATCTGACTGTAGAGCTTCCCTTAAAAGCGATTGTGAGGGGCTTTAGTTATGAGGTTGTTCCCAATAAGTGGATTGGGCGAAAGACCGGAGAGTCTAAATTAAAAATCAAGGAAATGGGCTCTAGGTATCTATTTATTATTCTCTACTGTTTTATTGAAAAGTGGCTTTCAAGAGGGGATTATCGAACTCGCTCAGTAAGCTCTCGCCGTTCATAAATCCGGATGACACCCTCCAGACTTGCTTTTCCCAACTGATTGCCGAGCAAATTAGCTTGGAGCAATACTCCAGGCGCACAAGGAACTTCACTTTTTAGCGAATAACGATTAGCAATGTAATCCCTAAGCGGTGGATAGGGTTGATACCCCGGAAGTCCTCGTTCTAAAGCTGGTCCCGTTGTGTACCAGCCGATTTTTGGAACTCCAGAAAAACAAACAGCATCCACGAAGATTCGCGGTTTGTTTTTTTTCATGTCGTCAAGAAATCGTTGACGGCTTAAATCGCCAAAAGGTCCGGGCACAGTGTCTAGCACGATTTCTCTAGTGGCAGGTCTAGGACATCCATCGACGTAAAGGTCTGTTCGTAAGCCCCATATGGCGCACTGATCGTTGGCGGTTGCAAGTTTCGAAAGTATTTGAGCTTCCTTCTTAATGGGTTCTTCCTTATTGGCCTCTAGAACGAGTCGAAGTCTGTCTCCTTCTAAAACACCCTCTCCAGATAGAATACATTTCGAAACTGAAAAGACCGGTACTATAAAAGCTGCACCCAAGCTCAGCACCCACCAAGTTCTAGCTGGCTGACCCTTCAAGATCAGCTGGATCAAAATTCCGAACAAAAGAATAATCGGAAAAATCAGCAGCAAAAGATAGTGAGGAAAGAAGAAGCCTGGTTTAGCAACGCAAAAAAGGCTCACACCAAGAAAAACGATACTCGCCACAAATATTCGTTTATTTTTAGCCTTGCTGTTTGATTGATTTAATAAGACTTGGCCCGTAAAAACCACCGCTGTGAGAGCTTCCAACATGTGGAGGAGGTAAGCGAAAACTAAATTGTCCGAAACTAGGATCCGTAGTCTGTCGAAGAAGGAGAAATGTTCAGCATTTTTATTCCCGTAAGCAAGATTTGCATCGATATAAATGTGCCACATATCCTTCCAGGCCCCTCCAAGAAAGACGATTCCCAAAATAAAGGCCGGAACCAGGAAAACGCCGCTCCCAAAAAAAAGCAGAGCGATGCTTCTTTCCCGTCGAGAAAGTGGAAAAGTCAAAATTGAGACTACGACAAATACCGAAATAAACAGAGCCATCGGTCCTGCTTGCAATTTGGCAAAGCCTACTCCTCCAAGAAAAAGTCCGGCAAAACCAAACCACCATCTATTTGTTTTTTTGAATTTGAGTGCGTTGAAAGCTTGTGCTGCCGTAAAGGCTCCAGCGGTCATGAGAGCATTTGGGACATTCTCACTTGCAAGGTGTAGGTAATTAGGATCTCCCGTCCGACTAAAAAGTAAAGCAAGAGGCATCGCTGCGAAGCGGGCCGGGACTTCACCACACAGGATACGGACCGTTCCATAAGAAAAACAGACTGTAAGAATTTGTAAACCTAACGCAACAGTGTGGGTAGTGAAGTAATTGAGAGGTGCTCCGAGATATCCGAGAAATGTAAGTAGCCAGGGCGTAAGGGGCCCACTGGTTCCATTGTGTGCTGACCGCCAAGGTACTATGTCTTTGGTATATCGTAAGGCACTTGCTAGAAACCAACTTTCATCAATGTTGAGTTCTCGTGCTATGCTCAACCACTGCCATCTCCCCAGGATAAAAACAACAGCGATAGAAAGACAAAAAAACGCAGGTGATCGAAAAAAAACGATCACACTCGTTTTTTCCGATTTATCAGGTCTCGTGGAGCCAATGAAGGCAACACATAGGAAGGCGAACTGAATTAAAAAGGTAAGGGTTAAAAACATGGTGAAACTTTACTGTACCATCTTGCTTCTCAAAATGCCCCGACTTTCCCACTCCCTCTGAAGTTCATCTGCCTTTTTACTACTGGGTTCTACTATTCTTAGAGCTTTCAGCCAAAGTAGTCGCGCTGCTTCTGAATTCAGAATGGGATGGTCCGCGGGTGGGGGATTAAATTCGTTTAAATCGACCACCCGCTTTGCCCACTGGTTCTTTTTTTCAAGCTCAACGCTGGTTCTGTGGGCGATTGCCAAATGATTGGCTTGGAGATTCAAGATGTTCTCAGCAACAGAAAAAGGAGCTTTTCTTGTTTTAGGATCTACTGGATAAATGCCTGAGCCAAACACGACATGACATAAAGAGGAGTTAGGACCATAGCCCGATTTGACAAAGGGCATGCATTTATCCATCATTCCGGTACCGACCTTTTCAGAAAGAGCTGTTAATTCTTTAGGAGGGTTCTCGTTTTTGGCGAGTTCGTTAATCTCTCTCCAATAAAAACCCGTGAGCGCAAGATTTCCTGGGGTAATCTTCATAGCCTTCTTGATGGTAGTAAGGCTATTTTCCCAATTCGAACTTTCATTAAGGAGTGCCGTCGAAAAATAGGCGAATAGCCCAGCAACGAAAAAAGCAAAAACCTTGAAATTAAAATAGTCTTGATAAGTATGAATAAAGTAAGTCGCTCCGATATAAATCACTAGAAGGGGCGCCTCAAAATATCTAACGGAATAGAAGCTCATATGGGGAAAAAGAAGGCCCGAGGTGGGTAAGTAGGTTGCCCAAAAAAACAGAACAAAGAGCAACAACTTTTTTCGAGGAAAGGAGTAGAGGCTTAGTCCAAATGATAAAATCAAGAAAAGAACTCCCCATTTAAAAAATTTGAAGTTGAAACTGAGCCACTCACCCCAATTGTAGATGTCGACTGCATTAACCGAAGGGTCGAGTGTTCCGAGGACCATTCTACCGAGAGCTGCAATGGATGCAGAAATTCGATAAGACAGAGGATAGAAAAAACGCATGTCACTTACTTCTGTGTATTGCCACTTCTGAAGGGATCCCCAAAAAACGGCAAACAGAAGACTAAAAAACACAAATCCAAGCTGTGCTTTCGGTTTTTTAGATCGAATCAATTGGGCCAAAAGGACGAACGGAACCAAAACAAAAGTGGCTTTTGACAGGAGAGACATGAGAAAAAGAAACAAGCTTAAAAGACCCCAAGACTTTTTTTTTGTTTTATCAAAAACCAACCAAGAAACGGTACTCCAGGTGAAAAAGAGCAGTGCCAGAAGGTCCTTTCTGGCAGAAATCCATTAGACCATTTCATAGTGAAAGGGGTTAATCAGCCAGAGGGAGGTAGCTCCTAAGGCATAAGTGCCTAGCCCCAAAAAACAAAGAATAAAATATATTCCTATGCCAGTTCCCATAAAAAGAAGGGCATTGTGAGCGCGCAACACAAAGGTTTCAGTTGAGAAGAAGTGGATGTCTATCCAATAGGAAAGTTCTCTGATGGGATAAAAGTCTACATGAAAGCCCGGTGTAAAGACGGTCTTAATCAGTGGCCATGAGAATGGTTGTTGCAACTGTGGAATGGTTAGAAGTTGATAATCATCCATGTAAAATAGGGGAGCAGAGAAATTTGAGGCATAGCTAAAAACCACGACGGCAAGCGTCGCTGCAAGAATAAGCGGGCGAATACCAGTCATGAAACAGGCACCTTCTTGTTTAGAAACCAAATCCTATTAGAAATAAAAATGTTTCTAAAAAAACCCAGAATAAAGGCATTCATTAGAGAAACTATCTTATCAAAAGTGTGAAGCTCATTTGAATGTTTGAGTGATATCTTTCTAATAAACTCTTTATATTGATAAAAATGGTTCAATCCGATGAGCGAAGTCAGCGATGAGGGGTGGATCCTAAAAGAGGCAAGACTTTCTTCGAGAATCAAAAGCTTTCCATTGCGCCATAATTTAAACCAAAAATCGAGGTCAATCAGATAAGGATGCTTGGCATCAAATACCTCATCCGTTCTTCTAAACAAAACACATGCGGGTTCGCCGATGGGATTAGTTCCACTTCGAACAACTTTTTTAATACCGTCTTTTAATGAAGTAGGTTCAAAAAACTGCGAGCGTTTCGGAGACAAGATGATGTGAGATTGAGGGTCGATGATGTCTCGATTACAGCTAACGAGGGTGACGTCTGAAAATTTGAGGAGTGCCTCCACTTGCTTCTCAATACAATCAGAAGACAGCAAATCATCTCCGCAGAGAATTTTAATAAAGCTCCCTCGGGCCGAGGCCAGAGCTAAATTCCAATTTCTTTCTACTCCCAAATTTACTGAGTTTTGAATAAAACGAATGCCGGTGTGTGTCGCGACATAATTCTCAATAGCCATAGCAGTTTGATCTGTCGAACAGTCATCAACAACGATGATTTCGATGTTAGAATAAGTTTGCCGAAGACAGGATTCGAGTGTCT
>JBJSXY010000092.1:0-6321 GCA_046086625.1 Pseudomonadota bacterium
TTTAGAAACCCGCCCTGTCTAATCTTTAGACAGGCTCCAAATTCAGCGTGCGTCTTTTCGCCGAAAAATTCATTCGACGACACCTAAAAAATCTAACAGGCGAGATTTGTTGGCTGGTCTCTTTCTTGCTCTCTTTTCACCCTAACGGGGGACATTTCCATGAAAAAGCTTTTCATTCTTTCTTCTTTTTTTTTCGTGGCCCAAACGACAAGCTTCGCGGGTGAATCAGCCAACGGAACACACGGATGGGATGCAAACAAAATGATCCAGGGCTGGGGAAAAAATCGGCGAGAGCAGGAATCGTTTGATAGTTCTTTTGCCGCAATTAAGCGTGCGCTAGACCAAGAGACAGATCCCGAGCAACTCAACTTTCTTTTACAATGGGCGGAGAGACTTTCCGCCGAGCAAACCTTTATAAAAAATCGGGTGGAAAAATTCCTTGAGGACCCAACGGTTAATTCGAAATCCAAGAATGAGCTCTTAAACAGGCTTAGTCTGTATCAGGAAAGGATCGACAACCTGAAGTCGGTCCAAGAGCGCATAAAAAAAGCTCAGAACCCCAACACGCTCGAAACTCAATCAAAAGAAGCTGTGAGGTTAGAAGCTCTCCAGCGCCAGCATCAGCTAGAAATTCAGGAGAAAGAGGCCCTCAAGCAGTTGGAGGAGTTAAAGCTACTGTTAGAAGCTGTCCAGAAAGAAATTTAGTTCATTTATGAACAAGCACTTCTTCATTTTTTTCTTCACTCTTCAAGCGCTGGCTTTTCCAAGTCGCTGCTTGAAAGATTTTAAGAAATTGACCCCAGGTGAACTTCGCTACGTTACAGAGGGTTTTCAGAAAAAGCACAACACTCGATACTCAGTTGAAATAGATCAGACACGAGTTTCCGATCAGTGCGGTTATGGAAGCTGCTGGGTACACGCAAGGCTTTCTCATTTGGAGGAAGACATCAAGCGCCGCATGGGAAAAGAAATTCCCATGTCTCGACACTTTGTGATTGCCCAATCGCTCTTAGATCGGATTGACGAAGCTCTTCAAACTCCGCATGCATCCATTTTCCAGGGGGGTAATTCGCAATATGCCGATCGGCTCATCAAAAGCTATGGAATGGTCCCCGATGACCCCTCTATTTGGAAGCCCCGAGTTCAATTTGAGAAAAGCCCGCACGCAGGAAGGCTCGTTTATTTTTTAAACGCAAGAGCAGCCCAATTTCATGAAGACGCCAAAGACCTTGCTCCTGAGTCAAAGGCTTATTTAGATCTTCAAGACGCTGCTCGAAAGGAAATGCGCGATATCCTTCGAACCTATACCGGGACCTTACCCAAAAAATTTGTTATCGATGGCAAGTCCTACACGCCAAAAAGTTTTGCTAAAACTGTGCTTAAAGATGCCAATGAAAATCCGCTCTTGGTTTATCCGGAAGTAAAGCCCCTGACCGGAAACTTACGCAAGGAAACTTCGGTCACCGAAGCGCCTCTTCCTGATAAGCCCAAATCATCTAGAGAATCCATAGAAAAAATGGAGAAGCGGATTATTCGAGCGCTTCAAAATGGTCAGAGTGTCACCTTATCTTATGAGAACAACACTCATTTTGTAGATAGAGATTCGGGCATCATGTCGATTGAAGCTTTCAATACCCCCAAAGGATTTTCACCTCCACCGAAGCTTTATCGAGATGCTTTTATGCGGGACTCTGGATACCACGCCGTGGATATCGTGGGTGCAGACTTAGATCCCGAGGGCCGTATTATTAAGCTTAAGATTAAGAACTCTTGGGGGGTCACTTCGGGCGACCACGGTTATTATCACATGTACCGCGACTACTTTGAGAGCTTTGTGAACAGTATTTATATTTCCGACTCAGGTTCTCCTTCCCAATTGCCCGAAGGTGGTTCAAGATAGGGGCTCATGAAAGCCCTTTACCTCGTCTTAAATGAATTAAAAAGAATGGATGAAAAAGTCTTTCGGCTGCGCCAGGAGCTCGACCAAGTTCCCGTGGATTTGGCAGCGATGGATTTAGAAATTAGTAAAAGTCTTGCTGAATTTCAGGAAGTTAAAACCAAGCATGATGATTTAGAGAAATCTATCAGAAAAGCTGAAAGCGACCTTCGGGAAAAAGAAGATTTTCTTCGAAAAGCTGAAAGCAAAATGATGGAAGTAAAAACCAACGAAGAATATCAGGCCGCTCAAAGAGAAAATGAAACTCACAAAACGGAAAAAGGTCAGTTAGAAGAGAAGGTTTTGGGCCTTCTTTCTGAGCTGGAAGTTTTTAAGAAAACCGTTAAAGAAGCCGATTCTATTCATCAAAAAAAAGCAGCCGAGCTCAACGAGTCAAAGAAGAAGCTTCAAGAAGAAGGAAAAAGCATTCAACGCTCTTACGAAGAGTTGCTTGAAAAAAGAAAGTCGGTTTTGAATCAGCTTGATGCCCCGACTAAATCGCTTTATGAAAAAGCAAGCCAGGCCGTGAAGGGAATACCAATTTCAAAAATTGATAAGGGGCTTTGTTGCTCCTGTAATGTGCGCATCCGGCCCCAGCTCTATAACGAGGTTTTAGGTTTCAAAGCAGTGCATCGCTGTCCCAGCTGTAATCGAATTTTGGTTGCACCCGTGGATGAAACTGAAGCTTTGGCTTGAAGGTAAAAAGTGAAAGGAAAGCACTTGATTCTTTATTGTGATGGCGCATCTCGTGGAAATCCCGGCCCCGGAGCTTATGGATTTATCATCATGGAAGGCAGCGATGTTGTTTATAGTGAAGGCGCTCGGATGGGCATCGTCACAAATAATGTTGCTGAATACGAGGGCTTATTGAAGGGCTTGGAGAAGTCGATAGAGCTGGGAGCCACCCAAATTTCTGTTCGTAGTGACTCTCAACTCCTCGTACGCCAGCTCAATGGTCAATATAAAGTGAAAGCACCTCACATCATCCCCCTGGTTCAAAAGGCAAAGAAATTGCTAGACCATTTTAAGACAGTTGAGATCTCACACATCCCCCGTGAACAAAACTCGATGGCTGATGCGCTGTGCAACGAAGCATTAGACCGGAGTCCGTGATATCATTAAAGAATGTCAGATAGCTCCCCTCTTGAGAAGCAGCTTATTACTTGTGTCGTTTTGTTTCTTCTTTTGGGGCAAGTCATGTTGTTTAGCGCGACCGGCGTTCCAGCGCTTCAGCGATATGGTTCTGAATTTTATTTCGTAAGCAGACAAGCTCTTTCTGCAGTACTGGGTTTTCTGCTGATGCTTTTTCTTTCCAAAGTAAAATATCAATTTTGGTTTAAGTTAGCTTACGTTTTTTTTGCAATCGAGGTTCTTTTAGTGGCAGCTACTTTTATTCCAGGGGTGGGACACCACGCTCAAGGAGCTTCCCGTTGGATCCGCATTCAAGGCTTTCTTCTTCAACCAAGCGAGCTTGCAAAAATAGTGGTCCCGCTTTTTGTAGCTCGATTGCTTGCAGAATATAAATACGAACCTTTTTCTACCAGAAAACTTTTGGGAGCCAGTACTGCCGTTTTTCTTTTGTTGGGGCTCATTATCAAGCAGCCAGATTTGGGGACCACCACCTTATTAGTTCTCGCAATATTAGGAATGTTTTTTATTGCTGGGTTAAGTCTGATGTATCTTTTTACTGGCGCTATTTTAGGCGGCATCGGTTTTGCGGCCGCTTTAGTCCATTACGAGTATCGACGAAAACGCCTATTCGCTTTTCTAAATCCCTGGGCCGATCCCCAGGGTTCGGGATTTCAAACCATCCAAAGTTTTCTCTCATTTCATTCGGGCGGAATTTTTGGTTCGGGTATTGGAAATGGAAATAGCAAACTGTTTTATCTACCTGAAGTTCACACCGATTTTATCTTCTCCTTAATTGGAGAGGAATTGGGCTTTATTGGGGCCGTAGTCGTCGTTGCTGTATTTGTTTATTTTTCTTACTTACTTTTTCGCTCTTCGTTTAAGGCAGCGGATCCGTTTTCTTGTTATTTCGCTTTCGGACTCGCTTTTCTTCTAACGGCGCAAGTAGCTGTCAACCTCGGTGGAGTAACAGGGCTTTTACCTATCAAAGGGTTGCCACTTCCCTTTATTTCTTGGGGCCGTTCCGCTCTCATTGTGAACCTTTCCATGGTTGGAATCTTATTAAATATTGTCAGACAGTCTGGTCCAAACTCGGAAAGGGTTTCTTCCGAGTCATGAGCAAGAAGAAAGTGGTCATTACTGGCGGGGGAACGGGCGGACATGTTTTTCCAGCACTCGCCATTGCAGAAGAGTTAAGAAAAAGAAAGATCTCTGTTCTTTATGTGGGATCCGCTCATGGAATGGAAAGCAAATTTGTCCCAGAGAAGGGATTTCCGTTTTACACTGTTTCAACTGGCGCTCTTAAAAATCAAACCGCTCTGAAAAAGATCTTAACTTTTTTTCATCTCCTAAAAGGGGTTCTTTGGTCGGTTGTTTTTCTTTTGAAAGAAAAACCGGGACTTACCATTGGAGTGGGGGGCTATGTTTCAGCACCCATCTGTCTTGCGAGTTTTCTTCTTCGAATTCCCATTTTTCTCCAAGAGCAAAATGCTTCGGTGGGAATTGCCAATCGCTTTCTGGGAAAATTAGCCACACGCATTTTTCTCGGCTTTAAAGAAGCAGAAAATGCTTTTAATCCGAAAAAGTGTGTCGTGAGCGGTAATCCTCTTCGCGATGATTTTTTTTCTTCAAAAGTTTCCCCCTACAATTCAAAGTCATCTCACTTGCTCGTGTTGGGAGGAAGCCAAGGGGCAAAAGCGATTAATCAAGCCATGATGGACTTAGTAAGCGAGCTCATCGCACACTTTCCGGAAATAAAGATCACGCACCAGACTGGGAAAAGTGATCTGGAAACCGTTAGAGCCTGTTATAAAAAATTTTCCAAGAACCAAGTTAGCGTTCAGCCCTTTATCGAAAACATGGTGGAAGCTTATAACCAAGCAAGTTTAGTGGTGTGCCGATCCGGAGCTCTTACAGTATCAGAGCTCATTCAAGTAGGCCGACCCGCCCTGTTTGTGCCTTATCCAAGAAAAGGTCAAAACGATCAGACGGCCAATGCGAAATTTGTTGAGACTGCTGGGGGAGCTCGGGTGGTCGAACAAGGGCCACAATTTAAAGAGCGGCTTTGGGCAGTTTTGGAAAGTGTTTTTAACCCCGTAACTCTTCAAGAAATGGCTGAAAAAACCTCCCGATTGCGATCTTCCTCAGGCCTTGCTACCATCGGCGACCAGTGCGAAATTGCATTGCGTTAATTTGCGGGGCTTTCTGTAAATGTATAATAATATCAAAAGGATACACCTAATTGGGGTGGGCGGCATCGGCATGAGTGGGATTGCCGAACTTCTTCTAAGAAATGGCTATTCCGTGAGTGGCTCCGATTTAAAAGAATCTGAGCTTTGCTTTCACTTAGAGCGAATTGGAGTAAAAATTTTCAAAGGTCACCACGCTCAAAACATCGAAGGGGCAGATTTAGTGGTCACCTCTTCGGCCATTACCAAAGAAAATCCAGAGCTCGCGGCTGCACTTTTAAAGGAAATCCCCTGTATCCCTCGAGCAGAAATGCTCGCAGAGCTCATGCGCCTTAAATACGGAATTGCAGTAGCAGGTGCTCACGGAAAAACCACGACCACTTCCATGACCGCTCTAGTTTTGACCCAAGGGGGCTTAGATCCCACTATCGTTGTCGGTGGGCGAATGGACAATTTTGGCGGAACGAATGCGCGTTTGGGTTCTGGTGATTTCATGGTGGTTGAAGCAGATGAAAGTGATGGATCTTTCAATAAGCTCACGCCTTCCATTGCAGTTGTCACCAATATGGATAGAGAACACATGGATCACTATGAGACTATGACAAAGCTTAAAAAAGCCTTTGTTTCATTTTTGAATAAAGTTCCGTTTTATGGTCTTTCGGTTGTGTGTGGGGATGATCCTTATTTGCGAATGCTTCTTGGAAAAGTGACTCGCAGAAAAAAAACGTACGGCTTTGGAAAAAATAACTCGTATCAAATCACTGATTATACTTCGCTTGCAGAATCTACTCAGTGCCGAGTCCGCACAGGAAAAGACGTTCTGGATCTCAAATTACAAGTGCCGGGAAAACACAATGTGCTCAATGCTGTTGCGACGCTAGCTGTAGCAGACGAGCTCTCTCTCCCGCGAAACATAACGCTTGAAGCACTTTTTGCCTACCAAGGCGTTCAAAGACGTTTTCAAAAAAGAGGCGAGCTCCGAGGAGTTACTTTTATAGATGATTATGCCCATCACCCCACTGAAATTTCAGCTACGTTATCGGCCGCCAGAGAGCGATTTCCGCAAAG
>JBJSXY010000093.1:0-6113 GCA_046086625.1 Pseudomonadota bacterium
TTTCAATTAGAGCTCTTAATGCTCAATCCGTAAAAAGCGCGCGCCAGAAGTGGTATCAGGGAACGTTGTTGGCGAACTCAAAACTAAGAGGAACTGAACCAATCATTCAATTAGAAAGAGCTTCCGAGGTGTCCTTAAGCCAAAAAAGGTGCTCCACGTGTTCTGAAGTTCTAGGATGGAAGCTAAATCACCTCGTTCATATGAAGACCTCTCTGAGGGAACAGAGTGAAAGAAAACTGAGTGCATCGGTATCAATAGAAAGAGAATCTAGCAGAGGATGGACATATCGCTTATGGCCCAAATAAGACAAAAACAAAATGGTATGATTCTTGTTGAGTTCAGCTTCATCGCAATCATTGTATGGATCATTTTCAAGGAGGGGTACCAGCTTACGCTTGCTCCATACAAGAGGGCAGTCGAGGAAATTCAAAGAGAGCGAATTTTATACGATGGGCAGACGCTATGGAGCGAATAAAAAAAATAAGAGATTTATGGTCAAGACGTCCCCTGGCATCGAGAATCTGGATTTTAGTATTTCTTTTGTTTGTGTTTACAGTCGAATTGAGAAATATTCTCAAAGACTCGCCTGAAAACCATTCAGTCCGAATTGCTGCTAAAAGAAATCTCAGAGCTGGAATAATGTTAACTGTTCACGATCTTACCGTAGCTTTTGAAAGTGCCGGAAGTAGGAGTTATCAATTAAGTTTTAGCGATCAGGAACTTCATGAAGTAGTGGGTTGTCGGTTACTTGCAGATGTCTCCGAAGGATCTCTTATTTTAAGGTCTCAACTTGAACCAAAAGATAAAATCAATTTTTCAAGAAAAGTACCAAAGGGACAAAGAGCCTTTCTTATCAAAACGCAGAGCCGGATACCGCTTGAGTCAGGGGATCGAATTGATTTGCATGCTTTCCAAATGGTTTTTGAGGACAAAAAAGTGTTGGCTATCAATAAAAGGGAAGATCATCAAGAGTTGCTTGTGGCACTTTCTCCCGAAGAAATTCGAAAGTTGGAATCTCTAGGAGGCTCGCTCTGGGTCGACATCGTGTTAAGAAATCCCTTAGATAATTCGAAGATGGCAAACCCAAAAACCAAGCTACGCACAAAAAAAGTTCGAACCATCCCAGTTTGGGAGGAAGGAGCTTCATGAAAGTCCTGAAAAAAGAAAAAAGAATCATTTCAATATTGATGATCTGTGTACACTGGTTTTTTATTTGTTCATCAACGGTCCAAGGGGCCCCCGATCCAGTTGGTCTTCTCTGGACCACAAATAGACAAAATATTAACGGGGTTCGCCAAATAAAAATTGAGCGTGAAATCATTGATCAAGTGGAAAACAAGTGGGGACGTCGACTTCTTAAACCCGCGACTGCTTCCGTTATTCCTACTGAAACATTGCGATTGGCCCAATTGAGGCAAAAACTTCTGGAATTGGGCCAGAAACTGTCTGAAATAGTTTTTCAAAGCGACTCGAACATTCGATTAAATTCAGATTTAGCAAGAGAACTCATTCGGGAAATTAAGCATTTAAGTTCCCATCTTCCTAAAGGTACTTTTGGTCCGGAGATACAGTGGTCCCGGCTAGTTCAGGCTGCTTGGTTTTGGCGAAATAAGGATAATGCACTATTTCAACGCCTCTACCGTGAGGCCCGGGATATGCATCCTTTGGGCAATGTTAATTTTGAAGGCTTTGGAGATCAGCCCTTGGTGGAAGTTTTTGAAAGTGATTGTCACAAAATAAAGGTTTCAAAGCCGAGAGATGCCTGCGATTTGAGTCAGTTTACTTCAGGATTTGATGAAAACGATTTGATTTGGATCAATGGATTTAAGCTTGAATCCAAAAGTGGGAAAATGTTGTCCGGAAACTTTTTGGTAATTAAACGTAATGCCCAAGGAAAGGTTTTCGAAAAAGTTATTCGATGTGGTGATCATTTCAGCGCCAAGGATACCAGTACTTGGTTCCCCCTTAAAGCGCAGCTACGTATCGAGCATTTGATTCCATCCGAGTTTAATGGCGTAGAAGACCTTTTAATTTTAGCTGAGGAATCAAAAGGCGTTGGAAAGTATCATTTTAGTACCGTAACAGGTTTGACCGAGTGGCAGTCCACCGATGAGCAAATTCGTTTGCAAAAGCCCGTGGCACTGTCTTTTGAATCGACGCAAGAGAAGAAATGGTACAATAATAAAGTATTGTGGTGGGTTGGAGGAGCGCTGTTGGCTGCTGGATCGTGGATGATTTCTACAGACGCCAATAATTCCGCTATGACTTTTAAATTGAAATTAACCAACGGACTTTGAGATGGGAAACAATCAGAAATGGCTGATATCTTTTTTTGAAAACATTACTCCTGTTCAGTGGTTTTTTATAATTACCGGATCCATTACAGTATTATTTATAAAACTTATGATGAACTACTACGATAGAGCTAATCTCAGAAACTTTAAGAAAGATGCTAGAGAAGGGCAGAAACGAACAGATATCGTCAAAAAGCCTTAGTCGAAACTTTCATCACTGTCTTTATCGGGGCCGATTCCCACGACAGCAGAGTCGTCATCGCTCAAGTCTTCAAGGCTCTCGAAGTCCTCCCCTGAATCACTCACCACTAATTCTTTTTCAGGTTCTTCTTCTTTTTCAATCGCTCTGGCTTTTTTAGAATCCGATTTCAAATTAATTTTGGGTTCGAAGTCGGAAGCTTCAAACTCCGAAAAACACTTAGGACAGGTGATGGGTAATCGCTCAAAATCATAAAACTTGGTTCCACATTCCAAACAATTGCGTTTTTGACCCAATCGACCTGGTTCGATGGGACCTAGGATAGGCTTCTTTGGGGCCGTTGCTTCTTTTTGGGGAGCCTGCTTTTTAGAAGATGCTGTCTGAGGTTTAATCTCTTTCTTGTCGGCACCTTTGCTTTTAGGACTCTTAGAAGTTACGGGTTTTTTAGCTTTGGTTGCGGCTATTTTTGGAGCGGCCTTTGGTTTTGCTTTGGGAGCCGCCTTTTTAACAGCGCTTACTTTTTTCTTCTTAGCGGCCTTTTTAACTTTTGCTTTTGCCATGGAACCGATCCTTGCCAATTTTTTCTTACTAACTAATTGCGATAACACAGATTTTAGTGACACGTTAAAGAACGCCTTTTAATGGCAATCGAAAGCCTCGTCAAGCTTCCCGCAATCAAAGCTAATTAAAGATTGTTAGGTCTCTAAAGCGCTTAAATCGTTGGTCTATTTGCTCTTTTGAAATGCGTAAAAGCTGGTGGCATCCAAAATCCTCGACGATAAAAGAGGCCATCACGCTGCCATAAACAACCGCTTGTCTAAGACTTTGTTTATCGGGGGTAGTTTGCCCACAAGAGGCCAGATAGCCTAAAAATCCGCCCGCAAAAGAATCTCCCGCACCCGTTGGATCTTTCACTTCGCTCAAGGGAAGTCCAGGAAGACTAAACGGTTCATCTTGATTGAATAAGAGGGCTCCATACTCTCCCCGTTTGACTACCACTAAATTGGGACCCCAACGTCTTACCATTTCGGCAGCTTTGACGACATTGTGGGTTTTAGTTAACTGGCGCAATTCAGCTTCGTTAATGATTAAACACTGAACTTTAGAGAGTACTTGAATCAGGGCATCTCTTTGACTTTCAATCCAGAAGTTCATCGTGTCTAAGGCTACAAATTTAGCCTTTGGAATATTCTTTAGGACTTGATCTTGAAGAGAGGGCAGGATGTTTCCTAAAAACAAAAAAGAGCTATCTTGGTAACTCTCTGGAACTTTCGGCGAAAACCTTTCAAAAACATTCAGCTGCGTCTCTAAAGTGGTGGCTTCATGAAGGTCATAGCCATAACGACCCGACCAATGAAAAGTTTTTCCTTTTGAAACGGTAACTCCACTGAGATCGATATTTCTTGATCTTAAATGATCTAAGTGTTCTTGGGGGTAGTCTTCCCCAACAACGCTGATACATTTTACGGGGGTGAAATAACTTGCGCTCAGTGAAAAATGATTAGCCGATCCCCCCAAGATCTTACCAACACTGCCAAACGGAGTTTCAATACTGTCAAATGCAAGAGATCCGACAGCAACAATTGGGTTCACGATTCAATCTCCCTTACTCAGGTAGTGCAAACTGGAAGAAAAGGTTACGACCTTTTCGTTTCACTTCCAGGTAGACGTGTTTAGAGTTCTTTAAAGCTTTCTTATAGGCTGCAATCGAAGTGATATTCTGCCGATTTACTCGAACGATGACATCTCCCACTTCTAAACCCAACATGGTTTCAGCAAGAGAACCAGGTTCCATTCCTCGGATTACAACTTCTTTTCCCTTCATTCCTAAGACTAATCCGATCTTATCCGGCTCTTGCTCGCTTTCCGAGCGATCTTCTGGAGCATTGCTTTGTTCTTCTGGCAAAGTACCGACTTTAACCGTTACCGCTCGGGTTTTCTTATCTGCATACCCCATTACTTTTAATTTTACGGTTTGACCCGGCTTGAAATCTCCAATTCGTCTTTGGAGTTCAGTGACTTCTTTTACTTGTTTGCCATCCACTTCTAAAACCACATCTCCTGCCTGAAGGCCTGCAGTTGCAGCTGGACTTCCTTCGATGACTTCGTGAATTCCTACCCCTTGTTTGATGCCCAATTCTTGAGCCAGTTCGGAGTCTAGAGGCTGAATGTAAACCCCTAACCAGCCCCGAATGATTTTTCCTTCTTTGAGGAGGCGGCCGACGATGTCTTTTGCCAGATTGGCCGGAATGGCAAATCCAATTCCCATATAACCGCCGCTTCGGCTGTAAATGGCAGTGTTGACGCCAATGATATTTCCATCGATATCACACAACGGTCCGCCGGAATTTCCTGGATTTATGGCTGCATCCGTTTGGATCATATCAGCTCTGAAATCATTCCCCAGGCCAACTTGATTTCGGCCTTTCGCACTAATAATTCCAACAGTAACGGATTGATCTAAAGCAAAAGGACTTCCAATCGCAATGGCCCAATCGCCTACTTCGGCAGAATCAGAATCGCCCCAAGAAGCATAAGGAAGATCTTTGGCTCCTTCTATTTTAAGGACTGCCAAATCCGTTTTTGGATCGGTTCCAATAACTTTTGCTTTCATTTCATTATTGTCGGTTCCGATTCGAACCATGATTTCAGTACCGCCATCAATCACGTGATTATTGGTGACCACCGTACCATTTTTATCAATGATGATTCCTGAACCCAGGCTTGTTTGAGGGCCTGGCTCCGGCATCATATGAGGAGCTCCAAACCGTTCAAAAAAATCCCAAAAAGGATCTCTTGGAAAAGGGCTATCCTCGTCCTCCGGTCCAGGCGCGGGGCGACGTCGTCCGCCGGGCCTTCCCACTTTGGGTTTTTTTACTCCGCGTGTGGCTTTGATATTAACTACGGCCGGCCCTACTTTTTTTGCAACTGAACGAAAGCTTTCCGAAGTCTTTTTTAGCGCTGCAGTCCCCGCATCGTGATTGCCTGAATCCGCTTTGGTTTCTGCTGAAGCTGGATTATCCAAAGGTGCTTGAACTGAATCTTTCTTCGATTCAGCGACTTGATAAAGATATTGAGCTCCGGCATAGACTCCTACGCTTGTCAGAGCAGCAATGACTCCTAAGACCAGATAAAGTGCTAAACCTTTAAGTGGCATTTTTGGTTTTTCTTCAGACATTCCGTGCTCTCCTTATTTCGAAGCTGCTTGCTTTGAACTGGGGTTAGGCTGTTTCAAAAAATCCAGCTCGCCCTTAGCATTCAAAGTAATCTCAACTCGATCTCCTGGATGAAACAATCCCTCTAAAAGACGCATTGATAAAGGATTTAGTATTAAATCCGTGATGAGTCTTTTCAGAGGCCGAGCTCCATAAATCGGATCATAACCTCTTTCAGCCAGTAATTCCTTTGCCTTACGGTCCACAACCATACTGATGTTTTTAGCCTCAAGCAACTTTTTTACCTGCTCTAACTGAATGTCGACTATTTGCGTTAATTGAGCCTTTTCTAAATGATGAAAGACAATCAAATCATCTAATCGATTGAGAAGTTCTGGCCTGAAATGTTTCCTAACTTCTCCCATGACCAGCTCCTTAGCCTTTTCCAGTTTGGAGGTTTCTAGA
>JBJSXY010000094.1:0-2930 GCA_046086625.1 Pseudomonadota bacterium
GAGACATGACTAAAGCAGAAAGCCCCGATACCAACGGAGTCGCCATGGAGGTCCCACTTAAGTTCCCATACTTTTCCTGAGGAAGCGTGCTGTAAATATCTTCTCCGGGAGAAGCAAGACTGACTTTAGCCTTTCCATAATTTGACCAGCTGGGCTTGCTGTCGGCATTACCAGAAGCAGCAACGGTGATCACATTCGGTAGAGGCGTATTTGCAGGATAAACTTCGTAGCGATCATTGTTTTTTCCATCATTTGCAGCAGCAGCGACAAATAAAATGTTTTTGTCGTTCGCTCTGGAAATAGCTTCTGTAATCGGTTGGGCTTGAGAAGCACTTACTGCAGCTCCCCAACTGGCACTAATGATTTGAGCCCCATTGTTAACTGCATAATCAATGGCTTCCACCGCACTCATCAGATCCCCAGATCCATCGGCGCCAAGAAATCGCAAAGCCATAATGGAAACTCTTTGGCTCATTCCCGAAATTCCTTTTCCATTATCTCCCACTGCACCAACGATTCCAGAACAGTGAGTTCCATGTCCTGGATTTTGAGCACTGGTTTCGTCTTGAGGGTCGGCATCTTTAGCAAAGAAATCCCACCCATGAATATCATCTACATAGCCGTTTTGATCGTCATCCACGCCATTTCCGGGAGTTTCTTTTTTGTTGATCCAGAGATTATCTTTTAAATCTGAGTGTTTGAGATCTACTCCCGTATCAATCACAGCAACTCGAATATCTCGACTTCCCACTCCTAATTTCCAAGCTTTTTCAGCACTCACTTTTCCTACCGACCACTGCTTAGAAATTTCGGGATCATTCGGCAGACCAAACGCTTTAAATTTATAATTTTCGACTACATATTCAACTTCCGGATTTTTCATGAGGTCCGAAAGCGCAATTGCCGTTTGTTGTCGGGTACTTTTAGTAACTTCCACCAAAACTAAATTTCCAGAAGCGTGACTTCGCTTCACTTGAGCAACGCCTATGGCCCTTTGGTTTACAGCGCGATTAAATCCGTCGCTGCCTTTTTTAAATTTAACAATATATTCAGCGGAAAAAGACGCAGTTGATGTGATAAGGACTAAGAAACCTACGACTAGCTTATGATTCACCATGATTCCTCTTCGATTTGAGTTAATCGTGAGTCCGAACTGCTAATCACGAATTGTTTTTATTGCTGATTTAAAAAAGAATAACGATAAGTTGCTAGAACGTAAAGAGATCTTGTTATAACTTTATTTTGCCGGTGAGCATCATCCAAAACATTTTCCAATCACCGACAAATGAATAGAGAGGGTATCTAAAAGTAGCAGGTTGATTTTTTTCAAAGGCAAAATGCCCCACCCAAGCAAAGCCATAGCCCAAAACAAGAGCCAAAAACAACCAACTAAAGGACCGAGTCAGCACCGTCACTGCCACGAGAGTCACGGCCACTGTAGTTCCTAAAAAATGAAAAAGTCGGCATTGCGGGTGCTGATGTTGGCTCAAATAGAAGGGCCAGAACTCCTGAAATGAAGTGAAAATTGTTTCATTAGTGTCCACTTGTCTTTGATAACACATTCAAAACAACGACTCCAGCTGTAATCAAGAAGATACCAAGCCACCCTGCCGCATCCACTTTTTGTCCGAAAGCAATCCACCCCACAAGCGTTATGAGGACTACTCCCACGCCAGACCAAATGGCATACGCGATTCCCACTGGGATCGTCTTCAAAGTGAGGGACAAAAAATAGAAAGCGGTACCGTAGCCAACCACCACCAAAATAGACGGGTATGTTTTAGAAAAACCCTCTGAAGCTTTCAATGCCGATGTTCCAATCACTTCACTCAGAATCGCAATTGATAAATAAAGCCAGTTCATTTTTCTCTCCCCACAAATTCAAAGTAATCTCGAAAGTAGCCATTATAATAATCTGAATGCCCATCCCCTAGCAGATCAATTCCTGTATAAAACTTCGGGCCATAAATTGAGAAGCGCCTGGGATCGGTTACAAAAAACATGAGGCGATCCGTATCTGAACTATTTTCCATTCGACTCATCCACGTTTCTACGCTGACTGCCGATTTGTAAATAGTATCTGCAGCCCACCAAGAACCCCGCCCTTTTGCTTTTAAAATAGTGGAAACATGGAAATGCCACTTCTCATTCTCAAGCGACCCCACTGCCCAAATTTTTCTAATCGCTTCCGGAGCTATGTTTCTACGAACTGCTTCGTGATGAATGAGGCTTGCCCGCCCAAAGCAGAAACCAAAGCATTCGTCGGGATCATAATGAGATTCGCGGCTCCCGCCGTTAACGGGGTGATTCTCCATGAGCTTCACGTAAAAATCTGCTGCTTCTCGGCTTAAAGCTCTTTGCCGCTCTTGTCCATCACTTGGCACAGGTTCTCTAAGCGCTTTCTTAATTTCAAGATTGTGATTGTGAATTGCTTGAGTGCCCATTACTTCCTGAATTTCTAAAAGCGAACCTCTAGCAGTGCGGGCTTCTATTTCATCTAATCGAGAACGAAAGTTCCCTTGGTGAGAGCCCATTGCTACAAGTTTTTTTATTAGGTTTTCGCAGCTTTGATAGTCGCAAACCCCGGGAGCAGACCATAAGAGTACTGCCCATGAAATAAGAGAAAGACGCTTTGTGAAATTCACAGCTTACTTTCCGCTGCAAAACAAGGTCCCGCACACTAAGCGTCAACGCCTGCGCAAATTTCAGGTTTGCTGAATTTTACTGTTTAAAGAAGAGACGGGGCATCGTTTGGATGGCAGCGCGACCGTTCTCCCCGGAATTTATGTAAGTGGTTGATGGCTCGATGTAATTTAGCGGGAGTTCAAGTCTTCATAAATGCTCCTTTTAAGTGTTTGACAGATTTTTCGATTCATTAGGGTGGCTTGGGTTTTACCGAAATGACGAGGCTTAAGAAAAGTTTCAAAAAC